>NZ_JBMDKC010000131.1:0-12499 GCF_057809515.1 Bacillus sp. FG16 | reverse complement strand
TTTCCTACATGAGTACCGCACTGGCATTGCAACGACGACATGCGAAGGTTATCTTGACCGGACTTTTTAAAAATCCTCTATTAGTGTTTGAAATGACGTACGCCAGTGAACACCATAGCAATCCCATACGTATCTGCCACTTTAATAGAATCTTCATCACGGATTGATCCGCCCGGTTGAATGATTACTGTAATTCCTGCTTTTGCTGCTTCTTCTAATGTATCTGGCATTGGGAAGAAAGCATCAGATGCAAGCGCGCTACCTTGTGCTTTTTCACCAGCTTGTGTAATTGCGATTTTTGCAGAACCTACACGGTTCATCTGTCCCGCACCGACACCAATTGTCATGTCATCTTTCGCTAAAACAATTGCGTTTGATTTCACATGTTTTACAACTTTCCAAGCTAGTTTTAAATCTTTCCATTCTTGCTCTGAAGGTTCACGTTTCGTTGGAATTGAAATTGTACTTTCATCTAATGATAACGTATCTTCCTCTTGAACGAGAAGTCCACCTTGTACAGAAGTTAGTTTTTTACTTGCACTTGTCGCTTTTTCAATATTTACAGTTAGTAAGCGTAAGTTCTTCTTACTTTGCAACACTTCTAAAGCTTCTTGCGAGAACGAAGGTGCGATAACAATTTCTAAGAAAATTTCATGTAACTTTTCTGCTGTAGCTTTATCAATTTCACGATTTGCTGCAATAATACCGCCGAAGATTGATACTGGATCCGCTTCATAAGCACGAGTATATGCTTCGTGAATATCAGTTCCTACTCCAACACCACATGGATTCATATGTTTTACTGCTACTACTGCTGGTTCTGTAAATTCTTTTACGATGCTAAGCGCTGCGTCTGCATCATTAATATTGTTATACGATAATTCTTTACCGTGTAATTGTTCTGCGTATGCAACAGAAGAAGTTGCTGCGAATGGCGCTTTATAGAAAGTTGCTTTTTGATGTGGGTTCTCGCCATAACGTAAGTCTTGCTTTTTCTCAAATGTCACAGTTAATGTTTCTGGACTTTCTTCACCCATTTGCTCTGTTAAGTAGTTAGAAATTAACGCATCATACGCTGCTGTATGACGGAATACTTTCGCTGCTAGTTTACGTTTTGTTTCCTCTGCCACTTCACCGTTCTCTTTTAGTTCTGCTAACACAATATCATAATCTACTGGGTCTACAATTACAGATACGAATTTATGATTTTTCGCAGCAGAGCGAATCATTGTTGGGCCACCGATATCAATATTTTCAATTGCATCAGCAAATGTTACATCAGGCTTAGCGATTGTTTCTTTAAATGGATATAGGTTTACAACAACAAAATCAATTGCTTGAATGCCTAGTGCATTCATTTGCGCTACATGTGTTTCATTATCACGAACTGCTAATAGACCACCATGAATATTTGGATGTAAAGTTTTCACACGACCATCCATAATTTCAGGGAAACCAGTTACTTCAGAAATACCAATTACTTGTAAGCCGTTTTCTTCTAGTAATTTTTTCGTACCACCTGTTGAAATAACTTCAATCCCTTGCTCTAGTAACCCTTTAACAAATTCTACTACTCCTGTTTTATCTGAAACACTTACTAATGCACGCTTTTTCATTTATCCTTCACCCCTGGTTGTATGTTAGTTAACAGTTGCTTCTTTCACAGACTGAACAATTTGATTCACTGTATTTACGTATAATTTATGTTCAACTTGCTGAATTTTCTTTTGTAAGCTTTCTCTCGTATCCCCTTCAGAAACAACCACTGCTTCTTGCGCAATAATTGGCCCTGTATCCATACCTGCATCTACATAATGAATTGTTACTCCAGTTACTTTCACACCTGCTTCTAACGCTTGACCGACAGCATCTTTACCCGGAAAGCTCGGTAGTAATGATGGATGAATATTAATAATCTTTCCGCCGTATGTTTCTAGTAACGTCGGCCCGATTAAACGCATATATCCAGCTAAAATAACATAATCAATTTCATATTCTTCTAGCTTCTTTAATATCTCTTTTTCAAACGCTTCTTTTGACTCATATGCTTTCGCTGAAAAAGCGAAACACGGAATATGATGATAATGCGCTCGCCCAACAGCACGTGCTTCTGGTTTATCACATACTAATAAACTAATTTCTGCATCCAATCTTTTTTCTTCTACCGCATTAACGAGAGATTGAAAGTTAGATCCACTTCCAGAAGCAAAAACTGCTAATCTACTCATAGTGCTGTGCCCCCATTAAAAGTAACGCCAGCTCCTTGTACAGTACGTCCAATAATACGAGCCGTTTCTCCTTGCTCTTCAAGAAGACGAACAACATCTTTTGCATCTTCTTCCTTCACTGCTACTACCATACCAATACCCATGTTAAAAATATTGAACATTTCTTTCTCTTCCAGCTTTCCAACTTCTTGAAGTAAATGGAAGATCGGCTGAATTTTCCAAGATCCTAGTTCAATCTCAGCACCAATTCCTTCTGGCAACATACGTGGGATATTTTCAATAAATCCGCCCCCTGTAATATGCGCCATACCGTATACTTCATGCTTCTTCAATAGTTCTAAAATAGGTTTGACATAAATTTTCGTTGGTTTTAATAGTTCTTCACCAAGAGGTAGTTCTAAGCGTCCATAAATACGCTCTAAAGATAGTTCTCCATCTTCTAGTAACACTTTTCGTACTAAAGAGTAACCATTGCTATGAATACCGCTAGATGCTAAGCCAATTAGCACGTGACCAGCTTCAATCTTTTCACCTGTTACAATTTTCTTTTTATCAACAATCCCAACTGTAAAACCAGCTAAATCATATTCTTCCGTAGAATACATTCCTGGCATTTCAGCTGTTTCTCCACCGATTAATGCACAACCAGCTTGGCGACAGCCCTCTGATATACCTTTGACGATGTTTTCAATTTTACTAGGTTCAGCTTTACCACAAGCAATATAATCAAGGAAGAAAAGCGGCTCTGCTCCTTGGACAACAATATCATTTACACACATTGCTACTGCATCAATACCAATTGTGTCATGTTTATCTGCCATAAAAGCGAGCATCAATTTTGTTCCCACGCCATCTGTTCCAGATACTAATACAGGTTCTTCTAATGCAAATTTTGATAGATCAAACATACCTCCAAAACCGCCTAAACCGCCTAGTACTTCTTTTCTCATAGTTGTTTGTACGTGTTTTTTCATGCGAGATACCGCTTCATATCCAGCTTCAATATCTACTCCTGCTTGCTTATATGCATTCGCCATCGTTATTTACACCTCGTCTTTTAATTTCTCCCCATCCAGGGCGGGCCGTTTTAAGAAAGAAGCTAGCTTCTACATCAAAAGAAGTAGAAGCTTTTTTCACTTTTCTTATTTCATACTTTCTAAAAGCTCTTGCTCATAATCATAAAGAGCTGTTGGATAGTCCCCATTAAAGTAAGCCATACATAAGCCGCCATATTTCCCTTCATATGGACGTCCAATTGCATCTACTAATCCATCTTCGCTTAAAAATGTTAAAGAATCCGCTCCGATCATTTCACGGATTTCTTCTACTGTATTATTTGCTGCAATTAATTCTTTTCTCGTTTGAATATCAATGCCATAGAAACATGGATATTTCAGAGGTGGTGAAGCGATTCTTACATGAACTTCTGTCGCTCCAGCTTCACGAAGCATACGAACAATTCGTTTACTTGTCGTTCCTCTTACGATAGAGTCGTCAATCATAACAACTCGTTTCCCCTCAACCACACCTCTTACTGCGGAAAGCTTCATCTTTACCCCTTGCTCGCGCAGTTCTTGAGAAGGTTGGATAAACGTACGTCCAACGTAACGATTTTTAATTAATCCTAACTCATACGGAATACCTGTCGCCTCCGCATAGCCAATCGCAGCTGAAATACTAGAATCTGGTACACCAGTAACAACATCTGCTTCAATAGGAGCTTCTGCCGCTAAACGTTTCCCCATGTTTTTACGTGCTGCATGAACGTTAACGCCTGCAATATTAGAATCTGGTCGTGCAAAGTAAATGTATTCCATACTACAAATTGCATGTTCTACATCGTTTGTGAAACGATCTACGTGAATTCCTTCATCATTAATGATAAGTAATTCACCCGGTTCTACATCACGAATGTATGTTGCACCTACCACATCAAAAGCACATGTTTCAGATGCTACAACGTAAGCATCCCCCATCTTTCCAATTGAAAGCGGACGGAACCCATTCGGATCTAATGCAACGATCATTTCATTTCCAGTTAGTAAAAGATACGCAAACGCACCTTTCACTTTATTTAAAGCCTCTTTTACACTTTCAATTAAAGAATCTTTCGTGCTACGTTTAATAAGATGTAAAAGTACTTCTGTATCTGAACTAGTTTGAAAAATACTGCCCTCTGCTTCTAATTCACGGCGAAGCATTTTTGCATTAATTAAATTTCCGTTATGAGCTAACGCCATACTATGATCGGAAAAACGGAACAACAATGGTTGAACGTTAGCAACTTCACTTCCACCAGCTGTTGCATATCGTACATGTCCGATTGCTGATTTTCCATTTAATCCTTCTAGCTCACCTCTTGAAAACACTTCTGATATTAAACCTAACCCCTTGTGACCGACGATTTTTTCCCCATTATTTACGACAATGCCTGCGCCTTCTTGCCCACGGTGCTGTAAACTGTGCAATCCGTAGTATGAAACTTGTGCCGCATTTTCATGCCCCCAAATTCCGAAAACGCCACATTCTTCGTTTAACCCCTTTATTTCAGCAAGCATGGGATTGCCCCTTTCCAAGCCTTTCTCATTTCATCTACATTTGCTGTAAGTAATACTTCATTTTCTTCATTCTGAATTGTTACTTCATTTGTACTTGTTACTTCTCCAACTTGGATTGCTTCTACCACTTTCTCAAACGCCTCTTTATTTTCACGTTTTACAGTTAGCACGAAGCGAGACTGTGATTCAGCGAATAATGCTGCTGTTGCTTCTCCATCTAATTTCACAGTAGCACCTAAGCCTTTAGCACCAATCGCACTTTCTGAAATTGCAACTGCTAAGCCACCTTCAGCAACATCATGTGCAGATTGAACAAGACCAGCTTGAATTGCTTCTAATACTTGTTTTTGGCGTTTTAATTCTACATCTAAATCAATACTTGGTGATTGACCGAAAATTTTGCCGTGAATCATTTTCTGTAATTCACTTCCGCCAAACTCAGCTTTCGTCTCACCGATTACATAAACTAAATCACCAGCTTGCTTAAACTCTTGTGTTGTTACATGTTTTAAGTCATGTACAAGTCCGACCATCCCAACAGTTGGTGTTGGATATACAGCTTCGCCACTACGCTCGTTATACATCGATACGTTTCCGCCGATAACTGGTGTTTGTAATGTGCGACAAGCTTCACTCATACCGTCTACTGATTTCTCAATCTGCCAGAAGATTTCTGGTTTTTCTGGGTTACCGAAGTTTAAGCAATCTGTAATTGCAAGTGGCTCCCCGCCAGAACATACGATATTACGCGCTGCCTCTGCTACTGCAATTTTACCGCCCATTTCTGGATCTAGATAAATGTAGCGAGAGTTACAATCTGTCGTCATTGCTAATCCTTTTTCTGTACCGCGTACACGTACAACTGCTGCATCCGAACCTGGTGTAACCACTGTGCTTGTGCGAACTTGGTAATCGTATTGATCGTATACCCACTCTTTACTTGCAATTGTTGGTTGTTGTAATAGAGCGAATAACGCTTCTTTATAATTTTCTACTTTTGGTGTTTCCATTTTCATTGCTTGGAATTCAGCAAAGTATGCCGCTTCTTTTGAAGGCTTATGATAAATTGGTGCTTCTTCTGCTAACGCATCTGCTGGAACTTCAGCTACCTTTTCACCTTTATGGAATAAACGAAGCATTTTATCTTCCGTTACTTTCCCCATCGTAACCGCTGCAAGACCATACTTCTCAAATAAATCTACTATTTCTTGCTCTCTACCTTTTTTCACAACAATTAACATACGCTCTTGTGATTCAGATAGCATCATTTCATATGGTGTCATTCCTGTTTCACGTTGTGGTACATCATCTAAGTACATTTCAATACCCATTCCTGCTTTACTTGCCATTTCTGCAGATGATGATGTTAAACCAGCCGCACCCATATCTTGAATTCCAACAAGTGCATCAGATTGAATCAATTCTAAACACGCTTCAATAAGAAGTTTTTCCATAAATGGATCCCCTACTTGAACCGCTGGACGTTTCGCTTCTGAGCTTTCAGATAGTTCTTCCGACGCGAATGTTGCACCGTGAATACCGTCACGACCAGTTGATGCTCCTACGTACATTACTGTGTTACCAGCACCGTGCGCTTGCCCTTTTTTAATATCTTCGTGGTTAATCAAACCTACGCACATTGCATTTACAAGTGGATTTCCTTCATAACATGGATCAAATTGTACTTCGCCGCCAACAGTCGGAATACCGATGCAGTTACCGTATCCTGCAATTCCCGCTACTACTTCTTCGAATAAATATTTCACACGTGGTGACTGTAATTCACCGAAACGAAGTGAGTTTAATAGAGCTACCGGACGTGCTCCCATAGAGAATACGTCACGAATAATACCACCAACACCTGTTGCTGCTCCTTGATATGGTTCAATAGCTGAAGGATGGTTATGACTTTCCATTTTAAATACAACAGCTTGATTATCACCGATATCTACAATTCCAGCACCTTCTCCAGGTCCTTGCAGAACGCGCTCGCCTGTCGTTGGAAACTTACGAAGAACTGGTTTTGAATTTTTATAACTACAATGTTCAGACCACATTACAGAGAATAACCCTGTTTCTGTATAATTTGGCAGACGACCTAAAATCTTTTCAACCATGGCAAACTCTTCGTCTGTTAGCCCCATTTCCGCATATATACGCTCTTCTTTAATTTGTGTTGGATTTGGTTCAAGCATTAACGACATATGTTTCCCTCCACTGTTTTAAGATAGATTGAAAGACTTTTAACCCTTCAGCACCGCCAAGTAATTCATCTACAGCACGCTCTGGGTGTGGCATCATACCAAGTACATTTCCTTTTTCGTTTACAATACCAGCAATATCTGAAACGCTACCGTTAGGGTTTTCTATGTAACGGAATGCAATTTGATTATTCTCTTCTAATCTTTTAAGAGTCGCTTCGTCACAATAGTAATTCCCCTCACCATGAGCGATTGGAATATTGATTACTTCATCTTTTTCATATTGTGATGTAAACATCGTTTCATTATTTTCAACACGCAACTGAACAGTGCGACACATAAACTTTAAGTTTTCGTTTCTCATTAACGCTCCTGGTAGTAATCCTGATTCAACAAGAATCTGGAATCCATTACATACACCTAAAATCGGCTTTCCTTGCTCAGCAGCTTTTTGCACTGCTTTCATTGCATTAGCAAAGCGAGAAATAGCACCGCAGCGTAAGTAGTCACCGTAAGAGAATCCACCTGGTAATAAAATTGCATCATATTCATCTAAATTCTCTGTATCGTGCCAAACGTAATCTACTTCTTCGCCAAGCTCATCTTTAATTGCATGGAACATATCGACATCACAGTTCGAACCCGGAAATACTATTACGGCAAATTTCACTGTGCGACAACCTCCTCAACTTCATAACGGAAGTCTTCCATTACAACGTTCGCTAATAGTTTTTCACACATTTCTTTTACCTTGCTATCTAAATCAGATACAGATTTATCAATCGTTAATTCCATGTACTTTCCGATTCTAACGTCTTGTACTTCTGTGAATGAAAGACTATGAAGTGCTCCTTTTACCGCTGTTCCTTGTGGATCTAATACGCTTTCTCTTAATGTTACATATACCTTAACTTTATACATGTGAAATTCCCCCTAAACGTTTTAAAATCTCTTCATAAGCATCTGTTAAATTTCCAAGATCGCGACGGAATACGTCTTTATCAAACTTTTCATTGCTCGTTTCATCCCATAAACGACAAGTATCTGGTGAAATTTCATCCGCTAAAATGATTTCTCCTTCTTCCGTTACACCAAACTCTAATTTGAAATCTACTAATCTTACGCGACAGCTTGCGAAATGATCAATCAACACTTGATTGATTTGTAGAGCCATATTTCGTAATACACTTACTTGCTCTGGCGATGCAACGTTTAATACACGAATATGATCTTCCGTTACAAGTGGATCTCCTAAATCATCATCTTTGAAGTAAAATTCTACGATTGGTTCTGCAAGTACAGTTCCCTCTTCCATTCCTAATCGTTTTGAAAGACTTCCTGCAATTACATTTCTTGTGACAACTTCTAAAGGAATAATACTCACTTTTTTAACAAGTTGTTCTGTTTCAGATAACTTCTCAACAAAATGTGTTTTAATTCCTACTTCTTGTAACTTTCTGAACAATAAAGTTGTAATCTCATTGTTCAAACGACCTTTTCCTGTAATCGTCTCTTTTTTCTCCCCATTGAAAGCAGTCGCACTATCTTTGTACTCTACCCAAACCATATCTGCTGATTCTGTACGATAAATTCTTTTTGCCTTACCTTCATACAGCAATTCTAGCTTTTGCATTTCGCAAGCCCCCTGTAGTTTGAAAAATGTGAATAATGTTTTTATAAAGAATGGCACAGAATGACTCTATTCTGTGCCATATGAAATTTTACGCTTCGTTTAATCCAAGGCGTTCAAAGATTGTATCAACATGTTGCATATGATGCTCATAGTTGAAGCATTCATTAATTTCTTCTTGTGTTAACTTACTTGTAATACGCTCATCAGCTTCAACAAGCTCTTTAAATTGTACTTGTGTTTCCCAAGCTTCCATCGCTTTAGGCTGTACGATATCATAAGCTTCTTCACGTACCATACCTTTGTCGATTAGTGTAAGCATTACGCGCTGAGAATAAATTAAGCCGTATGTTCTTGTCATATTGCGTTTCATATTCTCTGGGTATACAGTTAAGTTTTTAACGATATTACCAAAGCGATTTAACATGTAATTTAATGCGATTGTAGCATCTGGTAAAATTACACGTTCTGCTGAAGAGTGAGAAATGTCACGCTCATGCCATAATGGAACATTCTCATAAGCTGTCATCATATAACCGCGGATAACACGAGCTAAACCAGTCATATTTTCAGAACCAATTGGATTACGTTTATGCGGCATTGCAGAAGAACCTTTTTGACCTTTTGCGAAAGCCTCTTCAACTTCACGTGTTTCACTCTTTTGTAAACCACGAATCTCAACTGCCATCTTTTCGATAGATGTTGCGATTAATGCAAGTGTCGACATGTAGTGTGCGTGACGATCACGTTGCAATGTTTGTGTTGAAATTGGTGCTGCTTCTAATCCTAAGTTTTCACAAACATATTTTTCTACGAATGGATCGATATTTGCATATGTACCAACTGCACCAGATAGTTTACCAACACGAACTGTATCAGCAGCTTGTTTGAAACGCTCTACGTTACGTTTCATCTCTTCATACCAAAGACCAAGTTTTAAACCAAATGTCGTTGGTTCTGCATGAACACCGTGTGTTCTTCCCATCATGATTGTGTATTTATGCTCTTTCGCTTTGTTAGCTAAAATGCTTACAAAGTTCTCTAAGTCTTTTAATATGATTTCATTCGCTTGTTTTAAGATGTAAGATAATGCTGTATCTACTACGTCTGTAGATGTTAAACCGTAATGAACCCATTTACGTTCTTCGCCTAATGTCGGCGTTTCTGATACAGCACGAGTGAATGCAACTACGTCATGACGTGTTTCTTTTTCAATTTCATAAATACGATCAATATCAAATGATGCATGTTCACGAATTTTTTTAACATCTTCTTTTGGAATGTCGCCAAGCTCAGCCCATGCTTCACAAGCTAAAATCTCAACTTCTAACCACGCTTTAAATTTGTTCTCTTCCGTCCAAATCGCACCCATTTCAGGGCGTGTATAACGACTAATCATCTTTTTCCCTCCAACAGTTGTTCTTGATGGTCCCAAATATGCAAACTCTTCGCTTTTTCTAGAGCAACTTCAATATTATCATTTAAAATATTAACATGCCCCATTTTTCGCTGTGCTTTTGCTTCTTCTTTTCCATACAAGTGTAAATAGCACCCGGTTAGTCTATTCACTTGTCTTAGGACCCCTTCTATATGTTCGCCTAAAATGTTTACCATGACAACTGGTTTTAACAAATTTGTTTCTCCTAGAGGTAAATTACAGATTGCTCGAATATGTTGACCAAATTGACTCGTTTCACATGCATCCTGTGTGTAGTGTCCTGAATTGTGAGGTCTTGGTGCTAATTCATTAATGTAAATCTCACCATTAGTTGTAGCAAACATCTCTACTGCTAGTGTTCCCACAAGTTTTAATTCATCCGCAAGTACCTTTGCATAAGCAATTGCTTTTTGAGAAAGCTCTTCTGTAATGCGAGCTGGAACGATAGATTCATGTAAAATGTTATTTACATGAATATTTTCTGCTACTGGAAACACTTTCGTTTCACCACTTACACTACGAATCACAATAACAGATACTTCTTTTTCAAAAGGCACCCATTTCTCTAAAATACACTCTGCTTTATCCACAAGATTTCTTGCTGTCTCAACATCAGCCTCACTTCTTAAAACAACTTGCCCTTTCCCATCATATCCACCTGTCGTCGTTTTTAAGACGGAAGGGAATGATAACTCAGCAATTGCTTCTGTAAGCTGATCTTGATTTTGAACTAATCTATACGTTGCTACTGGTAACCCAGCTTTCTCAATCGCATTCTTTTCTGTAAAACGATTTTGCGTTGTATTTAACAACTGACTACCTTGTGGCAAGTAAGCATGTTTTTCAAGCCATTGTAAACATCTATAATCAATATTCTCAAATTCATATGTGACAACATCACTTATCTCTGCTAAATGCTGAATTGCCTTTAAATCGTCATACGGTGCAACAATTTCAATATCAGCAACTTGTGCACATGGTGAATGCTTTGTAGGATCTAAAACAGCAATTTTATATCCCATCTCCTTGGCTGCCAATGCCATCATTCTTCCCAGCTGGCCGCCTCCAATAATGCCGATTGTTTTTCCAGGTAAAATGATTCTCGTCATACTAGCTCACTACCTTCACGCACATCTTTTTCAATCGCTTCTCGTCTCAATTCTAATGCATCATGTATATCATCATAGAATGATCCAAGTATTTGTGCAGCAAGTAATCCAGCATTCGTTGAACCGGCTTTACCAATTGCAACAGTTGCAACTGGAACACCCCCTGGCATTTGGACGATGGATAATAATGAATCTAAGCCGTTTAATGCTTTTGATTGAACTGGAACTCCAATTACAGGAAGATTTGTCTTCGCTGCAACCATTCCTGGTAAATGTGCTGCTCCACCAGCTCCAGCAATAATAACCTTCAATCCACGTTCACGAGCCGTCTCTGCATATTCAAACATATAATCCGGAGTCCGATGAGCGGATACAACCTTTTTCTCATACGGTATATTTAATTCATCTAAAATGTCACAAGCATATTTCATTGTTTCCCAGTCTGACGTACTTCCCATTATGACTCCAACTAGTGATTTCATATTAGAATCCCCCCGATTCAAATAAAAAAAGCCTGAAATAGAACAGTTTCTCTTTTACTATGAGAGAAAGCGCTCTACTCAGGCATACGTATCCCTTGTGAATAGAAAAATACCGAGTGACTTTCCCTCATAGTCTAACGAATAACGGTCGTTAGGTAGAGACTTGCAGGCCATATCCCCGCGATTATATGAGGTCTTATATTATTGTTTCTATGGCTATATTAACAATATTTCATAAACGATGTCAATAAATAATCGAATGTTTTTTTATTAGTAGTCAATAACGTTCGTGTTTTAGTTATATTCAAAAGAAGAATTGCAACTATATGCAAGAAGAAAAGGGAATTAGAATATATATTTCTAGAGATCTATTTACTTATAATCGTTTATATAGTACTTCAGTATGTTTTAAATCAAAATATGTACACTCTTGTATTCTACACATCAATAGAACTTTTATTATAACGATTTAATTTCTAAGGAGGATAAACGTGAGAGAAAGAACTACGCTATTATCCTATTTATTTTTTCTATCGCAGTAATTGTTGTAATTATTGAATACTTATTTATAGCATCTCATTATTTAAAATATATACTTATGATAGAAATAATGTGTTCTATTTTAAGTATTACTTTAGCGGCATTAGGAAAATCAGGAACACAAAAAATCATTGCTATTATTTTAAACAGTCTCTATTTCATTCTTTTTTCGTCTTTAGCGTTATTAAATTTATGGATTATAACATTCGGTAAATAAAAATAAACACAAAAAAACCTAAGTCGAAACGACTTAGGTTTTTGCTTGGCGACGTCCTACTCTCACAGGGACAAGGTCCCAACTACCATCGGCGCT
>NZ_JBMDKC010000130.1:0-12530 GCF_057809515.1 Bacillus sp. FG16 | reverse complement strand
TGATGACATCGATGGTACTACTCTTGAAGGGGCTATCTTTAAAATTGTAGATATGAACGGTAAGGATGTTCGTTCTGATTTAACTACTGATAAAGATGGTAAAATTTCTGTTTCTGATTTACGTCCGGGAGATTATCAGTTCATTGAAACGAAAGCTCCAACTGGCTATGATTTAAACATTAAACCAATTCCTTTCACAATTACGAAAGGACAATCTCAGGTTACCTCTGTTACAGCTTTAAATAGTTTAACAACAGGTTCAATTGAGTTAACTAAAGTTGATATTGATCACCATGGAACACTTGAAGGTGCCATTTTCAATATTTTAGACCAAGATGGAAAAACCATCCGAGAAGGTTTAAAAACAGACCAACACGGAAAAGTAATCGTAAATGATTTGAAACCTGGTAATTATCAATTAGTAGAAACACAGGCTCCTAAAGGCTATCAATTAGATGCATCACCAATAAACTTTACAATTGATAAAGCCCAAGCTACGCCACTACAAATTACAGTTTCAAATAAAAAGATTGAATCTTCGTCAGGTGGAGATGACAAGCCAGTTACTCCTCCAAATAAAGAAGAAAACAAAGGCAATGAAACATCTGAGAAACACAAAAACGGAATTTCCGAAGAAACATCAAATGAAACAAATAACAAACAGCAAGATGATCGAAATACGGATAAACACCTTCCGAATACAGGTCATAAAGAAGATCCTACACAAACAGTAGGTATCATTCTTCTACTAGCTGGATTATTAAGTATTTTAGCTACAAAACGCAAAAAACATTATTAATAATGTTTTCACATCCAATCAATCTCTCAATTGATTGGATGTTTTTTTATACAAAAAGGACGATACATAAAGTATCGTCCTTTTAACGGGGTGAGGCTGCCCAAAAGTACGGAAAACCTTTGAACAGCCTCTTATTTTCATATGGATGCCTTACATATATCACTGATAATAATTATGAAATGCGGAAACATAATTACCATCAACTGATTCAAACATGAGAAATGAAACCCTACAGTGGTTCCATTCCTCTACATAATCTAAAGTTTGGGTACACTAGATTCATGCAATGTAGGAGCTTTCAGAGTAGAAAGCGAACCTTCGTTTAAAATGATAGCATACATATCTCCCTCAAAAATATGCAAATATGCATATATCGTTTTTATTTCTCAATGTCAGAATATTGAAAAATAAAAGATGCGAAGGTAAAATAAAGTCATTATCCGTCTTCTTTTGTCAGTCAGAGAGAATAGAAGAATAGGAGAGGAAAAAATGAGAAAATCATTGAAACAAAAAATAGTAAGCTCTTTGCTTGCTGTATCACTCGCTGTTAGCTTAGCTCCAATTGGGCAAGCAAAAGCGGATTCCACGTCAGAGGTTACACAAACTCCATCTATTACAAAACAGATTGATCCAAACCGCGCAATTGAACATGTTCGTTTCTTATCTGAAACAATTGGTCCTCGCCCTGGTGGAACAAAATCCGAAGAATGGGCTTCTCGTTACATTGGTATGCAGCTTAAATCAATGGGCTATGAAGTAGAATATCAGCCATTTCAGGTGCCCGATCAGTACGTTGGATTCATTGAATCACCACTATCAATAAAACGTAATTGGCAAGCTGGTGCTGCTCCTAATTCACTAATTTCTACAGAAGCTGTTACAGCTCCCCTTATCTTTGTTCAAGGTGGGACAAAATTAGAAGATATTCCAAATGAAGTAAACGGTAAAATTGTTTTATTTGAAAGAGGAACAACTGTCACTGATTATAATAAACAAGTTGAAAATGCCGTTAGCAAAGGTGCAAAAGGCGTTCTTTTATACAGTTTAATTGGAGGACGCGGAAACTATGGGCAAACTTTCAATCCTCGTTTAACGAAAAAACAATCTGTACCTGTATTTGGCCTTGCTTATGCGCAAGGAAATGCATTTAAAGAAGAAATTGCGAAAAAAGGAACTACAATCCTTTCTCTAAAGGCAAGACATGAATCTAAATTAACATCTCTAAATGTTATCGCAAAAAAGAAACCAAAAAAGAGTACAGGTAATGAAAAAGCGGTCGTTGTAAGCTCGCACTATGATAGTGTTGTCGGAGCACCTGGCGCAAATGATAATGCTTCTGGAACTGGATTAGTATTAGAACTAGCTCGTGCTTTTCAAAATGTAGAAACTGATAAAGAAATTCGTTTTATTACCTTTGGTTCTGAAGAGACTGGCTTACTTGGTTCGGATTATTATGTGAATAGTTTATCTCAAAAAGAACGTGACCGTATTTTAGGCGTCTTTAATGCTGATATGGTTGCAACAAATTATGATAAAGCAAAGAATTTATATGCTATGACACCTGATGGCTCTACAAACTTTGTAACAGACGCTGCCTTGCAAGCAGGTAAACAACTAAATAATGACCTCGTCCTACAAGGTAAATTCGGTTCTAGTGATCATGTTCCATTTACTGAAGCTGGTATTCCTGCTGCTCTATTTATTTGGATGGGTGTCGATAGTTGGAATCCATTAATCTATCATATCGAGAAGGTATACCATACACCTCAAGATAACGTATTAGAAAACATTTCACCTGAACGAATGAAAATGGCATTAGACGTTATCGGAACAGGGGTTTATAACTCGCTTCAAAAACCTGTTACTCAAACTGAACAGAAAGCTGCCTAATCATTTAAAGACCACTGATTTTTATCAGTGGTCTTTTATTGAGAAAAAATATATATGCATAAAAGCATATTTTATCCTACTCATTATCGTATACAATATTAACTGTAACAATACCGATTACAACTAATAAGGAGGCTTTTTCTATTATGAAAAAAATGATTTTAGTAGGTGCGTTAACTTTAGCAGGAATTACCGGCACTACCGCGTTTATTCCTGAAACAAAAGTCGCTGCTGCCGCTCAAGAACAAAGCTTTACAAAATTTTATTCTTTGCAAACTGGAGGTAGTTCTGAACAAGAACCTATTTTCCTTCAAAAGGGACAAGAGTTAACAATTCAACCTAACAGCAAAACTCCTAGTTACAGTGTTTATGACTCAAATCATAACCTTATTGGACGTTATTCTGATGGTTACGGCCGAATTTTCACTGCAAAAACAGATGGAAATATGTACGTTCAATTTCATGCACCTTACGTTTACTATAGTCCTGTTAGTTTTTCTGTTACTTATACAGTCCAATAAAATAAAGGGCCTTTCTCAGGGGCCCTTTATTTTGCTTCCCAATTCACTTTTACAAAACCATCTTTCACCATTAAACCACTTATACTAAATACATACTTTTCATTTGCTTTTAATGTAGCTTTAAAAGTACCTTTTTTCGATTCACAGATTTCTTTTAACTCTCTTATACCTTCTCCTTTCCTTTCATACAAGCTAAAGCATAAGTTACCACGTTTTGCATCTGTTTCATAAGAAAATGTTACTTCTGTATCTTTTGCATACTCAAGTTCAATACCTTTCCCAGCAATATCCCATGATGAGAATTTTGCCTCATAACTTGTCTCCCCTTGCTTCTCATTTTCTAAATATATATCACCAGCTCTCCACATATCATCTAACGTTTGAACAAAAGCAAAGCCGCTAAGTAATACAAACATCGCACTTGCAAATATAACAACTAATGTTACCTTTTGCTTTTTCATACTCTTCATCGTATATTCTCCTTCTATTTTCTTGTTACTTCTTCGTATCATATATAACAAAACTCCAATAAAAAATGGCAATACAATCGCTATAACACTCCACCACTTACTTATTCCACGCGTTTTCGCATCTGTATACACCCATGATGCTACACATACTAAAAGTGCTATAAAAGCCAAAAATATTGTAATCCCAGCTATCTCAAATACTACAAATGGATTAGCGAACTCTATCATGTAATTTATACTCCTTCTTTAAAAATGACTGTATGACAACATATATCGGAATGTATAGGTGCATCATAATAACTATCGTTATAATGACAGATATTTTATGATCCAAATGACTAACAAACTGCTCTAGGGTGACTGTTAATACAATCATCCAAATAGCATGAATGAAAATAACCCATTTCTTCTCTAATTTCCGAGCATTTCGCACGCTCTGTTTCGTATGATTTATCAGCTCTTCACTAGGAATCATCTCTCCCGCTAAACTACTTTTTATCTTTTGATCAAATTTATCTTCCTTCATAAACGAACCCCTCCAAATGTTCTCGCATTTGCTTCTTCGCATAATTAAGGCGGTATTTCACTGTACCAATTGGTATATTTAATATTTCACTCATTTCTTTATAAGAATATTGTTCATAATAGTAGAGTACGAGCACAGTTTTATACTTTTCATTCAATAACTGTATAACTTCCCGTATCATTTCCGCTTCCACTTTTTGAATAATTTCTTCTGATATATTCACTTCATCTGCGAAATCTATTTCTCCACCATCTTCTTTATGAAACAAATCCAATATTCGATCTTTCCATCTTTTTTTCTTACGATAAAAATCATAAAACGTACGAACACAAATTGTAGTAATCCACTTTTTATAATTATCCACGCAAGAAAGTTGGTGCCTAGAGGAAAAAACTTTTATCCAAGTCTCTTGAAAAATATCTTCCGCATCTTCTTTCGTTTTCGCTAACTTATAGCATAAGGAATATATTTGCTGCTTATATATATCAATTAATTCTTCTACCTTTTCTTCCATCATAAGCCTCCTGTCATTTATATAAGACGACGCAAATTCTCCTTTTGTTTGATAAAATTTTATTTTATTATTCTTTCCATACAAAAAGGCAATCACAACATCGTGTGATTGCCTTTTATTTAAAAACGAAAGTCCGCTTCCGCTTTTCTTTATTGTCCAGCTCCAGCGGCTAGAATACTCGGTGGCTTCGCGCCTTCCTCCGAGGCAAAGTACGCCTCTCTGTCAGGAGCTCCATCCCCCCTCCTATTTTGAGCGAGCCGCTTCCACTTTTCTTTATTACATTTTTTCCGGTGCAGATACTCCTACGATTGCTAATGCATTTTGAAGTGTAGTGCGTACTGCTTTCATTAACTCGTAACGAGCTTTACTTAATTCTAAGTTATCTTGGTTCAATACTTTTTCTGCATTGTAGAAGCTGTGTAATGCTGCTGCTAATTCAAATGCATAGCTTGTAATGCGGTGTGGCAGACGTTTTTGTGCTGCATCCGCAACTACAGCTGGGAATTCACCAAGTTTTTTCAGTAACTCTACTTCTTTCTCAGAAGTAACAAGTTTGTAATTCACGTCTCCATCTGCAGCTAATCCTAACTCTTCACCTTGACGAAGGATACTGCATACACGAGCATGAGCATATTGTGCATAGTATACTGGGTTTTCATTAGATTTTGATACAGCTAAGTCCATATCGAAGTCTAAATGAGAATCACCGCTACGCATCGCGAAGAAGTATCTCATTGCGTCCACGCCTACTTCTTCCATAAGCTCACGAAGTGTAACTGCTTTACCTGTACGCTTACTCATTTTCATTTTTTCACCATTTTGGTACAGTTGTACCATTTGGATGATTTCTACTTCAAGTGTTTCTTTATCGTAACCTAGCGCTTGAATAGCAGCTTTCATACGAGGAATGTAACCGTGGTGATCAGCACCCCAAATATTGATTAGCTTATCGAAACCACGCTCTAATTTATCGCGATGGTAAGCAATATCTGGCGTTAAGTATGTGTAAGAACCGTCATTTTTAATTAATACACGGTTTTTGTCGTCACCGTAAGTCATTGAACGGAACCAAGTTGCTCCGCCTTCTTCGAAAATTTCGTCACGCTCTTTTAATACAGCGAGTGCAGCATCAATTTTTCCGTTTTTGTATAATGATGTTTCTGAGAACCATACATCAAATTTAACACGGAAGCTCTCTAAGTCTTTTTGAAGTTTTGCTAACTCATATTTCAAACCATATTCACGGTAGAATTCATAGCTTTCTTTTTCATCAGCTTTTGCGTAACGATCGCCAAACTCTTCAGCTAAACGTTTACCGATTCCAATGATATCCGCACCATGGTAACCGTCTTCTGGCATTTCTTTCTCTAAACCTAAAGCTTGCATGTAACGAGCTTCAACAGAAAGAGCTAAGTTATGAATTTGGTTACCAGCATCATTGATATAGTACTCACGAGATACATCGTATCCTGCTTTTGCTAATACGTTACATAAAGTGTCACCTACTGCCGCACCACGTGCATGTCCTAAGTGAAGGTCACCTGTTGGATTCGCAGATACGAACTCAACTTGTACTTTTTCACCTTTACCAGTATTCGTTTCACCGTAAGCTTCACCAGCGTTTACGATTGTTGGAATTAAATCTGTTAAGTAGCTATTATCCATATAGAAGTTAATAAAACCAGGACCAGCGATTTCGATTTTTTCAATAGAAGCTTTTGCTTTATCGAAGTTTGCAACTAGTTCTTCTGCAATCATACGAGGTGCTTTTTTCGCAACGCGTGCAAGTTGCATTGCCATGTTTGTAGAGAAGTCACCATTTGTTTTATCTTTTGGGGATTCTAATACAACGTTTGGAATCTGTTCTTCTGTCGCTAATTCTGCCTTTAATACAGCAGCTTGAATTTCTTCTTTAATCAATCCTTTTACCTGTTCTAAGGAATTCATTATTTTGCCTCCTTCAAATTAATTGTAATTGTATATCTGCCAGCTTCTTGTTCACTTAGAAGCAATGCGTACGTTAAGAAGAGTTGTCCTTTTTTCTTTTCATCCGACCATTTAAAAAGAACGTTATCAGTTTTCGTTTGCAGTGCAAACGTACCAAGTTCACTCGTATACGTACCCGTTGTCCATTCACCTTTCACATGCGTCTGACGCATAGAAATAGCACCTGAACGCATAATGAGAACTTGTTCATCTTGAATCTTAATAATTGTTTTCACTTCGCCTTGTTCGTTCGGCTCCTGGAATGTTACATATGTACCTTGACCTTTTACATAGTATTGACCATTTGCTTCAAAAGCAACGGTTTCCTTCCTCGCCCCTTCACGGATTTCTGTTACGAAATGAACGTGTACCGGCAAGCCTGCAAGTTGTTTCTTCACGTCTTGCACACCTTTCAAATGTTATAGATATTAAATACTACTTATAATAAATCACTTTTCCTATCATATCAAAAAAAGACGCTGTCTGTCTGCTGAAAAATCAGGAAAACTCCATTTCAAAAAATAATTAACTTCTACTTTATTTCATGTGATAAAATATTTTTTAAATCTAAATATTCTTTCAATTATAGAGGTGAATTCAGTGATACCAACAAAGTTAAAAAAGGGTGATGAAATACGCGTGATTTCACCATCCTGTAGTTTAAGTATTGTTTCAAATGAAAATAGAAAACTTGCTATAAAAAGATTAACTGACATGGGCTTTCAAGTGACATTCTCAAAATATGCCGATGAGATAGGTCGATTTGCTTCCTCTTCTATTTCTTCCCGCTTCCAAGACCTCCATGAAGCATTTAGAGACCCTAATGTAAAAGCTATTTTAACTACACTTGGCGGATACAACTCGAATGGTTTATTGAAACATCTCAATTATGATTTAATTCGTGAAAACCCAAAATTTTTCTGTGGTTATTCTGATATTACTGCCTTAAATAATGCAATTTACGCAAAAACGGGTCTCGTTACATATTCAGGTCCCCACTTCTCTTCATTTGGAATGGAAAAAGGACTCCATTACACGGCTGATTACTTTTTACAATGCTTAACCACTAATGAGCCTATTGAAATCATTCCGGCGGAAACGTGGAGCGATGATTCTTGGTATATGGATCAGGAAAATCGAGAATTTATTAAAAATGAAGGGTATGTTCCAATTCAAGAGGGGGAAGTGACAGGAGAAATTATCGGTGGCAATATGAGCACACTTAATTTACTACAAGGCACACCATATATGCCAAACTTAAAGGGCAAAATTTTATTCCTTGAAGAAGACAGTTTAACAGGAAAATCGACGCTTAAAACTTTTGATCGCTATCTACATTCCCTTATGCAGCAACCTAATTTTGAACATATAACAGGTATTGTAATAGGAAGAATGCAAAAAGAAGCAGAATGTACGATAGCGGATATTCAAGAAATGATTTCTTCAAAACCTGAACTTGCACATATTCCTATCATTGCAAATGCAAATTTTGGACATACAACTCCAATTTTTACTTTTCCAATTGGTGGACATGCCAAAATCATTTCTAACAAAGAAAATACATCTATCACTATTTTAACGCACTAAAAAAGGAGCGAACGATTCGCTCCTTTTATGGTTTTTCTATTTTTTGCAATGCTTTTTGCGGGATTGACTCTTTCGATATTTCAGCCCATCCTTTTCCTTGCATACCTTTTGCATAAATTTTTATAAAAGCACCTGCATGCAATTCACGATTTACCATTCTTTTAATAATTTGTTGATTTCCGTCCTCTGTATACCCTTTAAATGTATACAAATACTCACCGTCTTTTTTCTCACCTTTATCTACAACCGCATAATAATCTTGTATTTCTTTATTTGAAAAGAAGTTGTCTACAAAAGCATGTACACCTTCTGTTTTTGTGTTTAAATAATACGCTGTTCCCCCTAAAATGATGGCGAATACAGCTAAAACTTTAATTACCAATTTCATACATGCGCCTCCTGTTTGCACTTCTTTCTCACTAGTATTATCTCTATACTTTTATTATACGGAAAAGAGCATACTATACTCTATCTAAAAGTCTTACACTTTCCTTACATTATTGTAAGGGATTTTTTCTTACAGCAAGTTCCCAAGAAAAAATTTTTCCGTTTCATACACTTTTATATTATTATTGAATGATACGAATTTTTATCCCGCATTAACGGGCAGTAAGACTCCCACCCCCAAATGCGGTGAATACGGGAAAAGTCGGTGGGAAACAACCGCCCGTAAATGCCCGATTGGTTCAACTAATAATCAGTGGGAAGGGACAAAACACCCACTGATTAAAGTTTCACTTTATTACAAAAATCAAAGGAGACAATTTTCAAATGGCTATCTTGCAAGGTTTAGCACTATTACTTGTTGTACTTTGTCTATTTACACTTTTCAGTTACCGTGCACCTTACGGAATGAAGGCGATGGGCGCTTTAGCTAATGCAGCAATCGCAAGTTTTCTTATTGAAGCATTTCACCGTTATATAGGTGGAGAAATGTTTCATAATGACTTTTTACAATCAGTAGGAGAAGCTTCTGGTAGTATGAGCGGTGTCGCAGCAGCGATTTTAGTCGCATTAGCAATCGGCGTTTCCCCCGTATACGCTGTTTTAATTGGTATCGCTACTAGTGGATTCGGTATTTTACCAGGATTTTTCGCTGGATACGTTTGTGCCTTCGTCGTGAAATTTCTCGAAAAGAAATTACCAGCTGGTGTAGAGTTTTTGGCAATCCTATTTATCGCTGCACCAATCTCACGTGGAATGGCAATGCTTATGGATCCGCTCGTTAACACAACACTTGGTAAAATCGGTTCTATGATATCAGTTGCAACTACAGAAAGTCCTATCATTATGGGTATTATGCTTGGTGGATTAATAACAGTTATTTCTACCTCTCCACTGAGTTCTATGGCACTAACTGCAATGCTTGGATTAACAGGTTTACCAATGGCAATTGGTAGTCTTGCCGTAGCAGCCTCAGCCCCGATGAACTTTATTTTCTTTAAGCGACTAAAAATTTGCTCAAAGAAAGACACAATCGCTGTAGCGATCGAGCCTTTAACACAAGCCGATGTTGTTTCAGCAAATCCAATTCCAATTTATGCAACAAACTTCGTTGGCGGTGCACTTGCCGGTATTATTACATCGCTATTCCAACTCGTTAATAATGCGCCAGGAACAGCATCACCAATTCCAGGTCTTCTTGTCCTATTCGGATTTAATGACGTTATAAAAGTAACGCTCGCTGCCGTACTATGTGGAATCGTTACCACTATTGTTGGTTACGTTGGATCAATTGTATTCCGCAAATATCCAATCCGCTCTGCCGATGAAATTCGCGGCATTAATTCGGAAGAGAAAGTTGCATAAGAAAAAGAGTTGTTCTCAAATGATGAGAATAACTCTTTTTTTGTCCAGCTGCAGCGGCTAGAATGATCGGTGGCTTCGCTTCTTCCTTCGAGGCAAAAAGCGCCTCTACGTCTGAAGCTCCATCCCCCTCACATTCTGAGCGAGCCGCTTCTGCTTTTACTTCTATCCAGTTACGCCTCCTAAACCCTTGCGTCTAAGAACCTTCCCTGCCAAAAGGTAAAAAGCACCTTTTGCAGGAAAGAACCTTAGTCACCGGGTCTAAACAGTCGGCTTCACTTTTATTTCACCCAACCGAGCAGCATTTCCCGCACGAATTTGCTTGCTGCGACTGGTGTTTGATCACTATGGTCGTAGACTGGAGCTACTTCTACTAAGTCTGCTCCAACTACATTTATATTTGAATTTGCAATTGCTACGATGGAATCTAATAATTCTTTAGATGTGATACCGCCAGCTTCTAACGTTCCTGTTCCTGGAGCGTGAGCTGGGTCTAATACATCAATGTCGATTGTGACATAGACTGGGCGTCCTGCAAGTTTCGGTAATACTTCTTTTAACGGTTCTAATACGTCAAATTTGTATAAGTTCATACCTACTTCTTTCGCCCATTCAAATTCTTCCTTCATTCCAGAACGAATTCCGAAAGAATATACGTTTTCCGGACCAATTAAATCACACACTTTACGAATTGGTGTAGAGTGGGATAAAGGCTCCCCTTCATACGATTCACGTAAATCAGTATGAGCATCCATGTGGATGATTGCTAAATCCGGATATTTTTTTGCCATTGCCTTAAAAATTGGCCAAGACACTAGGTGCTCACCGCCGAGACCTAGTGGAAACTTATCGGCATCTAAAAGTTTTGATACATACTCTTCAATCATGTCTAAGCTGCGTTGTGCGTTTCCGAATGGTAATGGGATATCACCCGCATCAAAATATTTTACCTCTTCTAGTTCACGATCTAAATACGGACTATATTCTTCAAGACCGATTGATACTTCACGAATACGTGCAGGGCCAAAACGAGATCCTGGACGGTAACTTACTGTCCAATCCATAGGCATCCCATAAATAACTACCTTTGACTCTTCAAAACTTGGATGACTTTTAATAAATACTTTACCTGAATAAGCTTCATCAAAACGCATATTCTTTTCCTCCTTATGTGGAACTTAAGGTATCCCAACCTTTCACTATTTCTCAAATTTGGAGCGAATTGCTCCTCTTTCTCGATTTACCGGGGTCTTCTTTTTAACAACAAGAAGACGATTTTCTCTACAGAAGTGTAAGTAGCTAGCATGTTCAAGTCTTCTGGACAAACACCTTAAATGAGCTACTCACACTTTATTTGTTCAAATTCGATTTTCTTACTTAATTAAATCGCCAACAAATTTCGGTAATGCGAATGCTGCATTGTGCAATTCTTTTGTGTAGTATTTCGTTTCGATTTCGTGGAAACGCTCTTCACTTACTTCTAATGGATCATGTTTTTTAGATCCGATTGTGAACGTCCAAAGACCACTTGGGTATGTTGGAATGTTCGCTGTGTATAAACGAGTAATTGGGAAAATCTCTTTTACATCTTTAAACACAGTTGTAATTAACTCTGGTGTGAACCAAGGGTTGTCCGTTTGTGCAACGAAAATACCGTCTTCTTTTAATGCTTTAGAGATTCCAGCGTAGAAACCTTTCGTAAATAAGTTTACTGCTGGTCCTACTGGCTCAGTAGAATCTACCATAATTACGTCGTATTCATTTTCGCTTTCTGCGATGTGTAGGAAACCGTCTCCTACTTTTACTTCTACACGCTCATTATCTAATGCGCCTGCGATTGATGGTAAGTATTGTTTAGAGTACTCAATTACTTTTCCATCAATTTCAACAAGAGTTGCTTTCTTTACACTTGGGTGTTTTAACACTTCGCGAATAACACCGCCATCGCCGCCGCCAACAACTAATACGTTCTCAGGGTTTGGATGTGTAAATAAAGGTACGTGCGCTACCATTTCGTGATAAACGAACTCGTCCTTTTCTGTTGTCATAACCATGCCGTCTAAAATAAGCATGTTTCCGAACTCTTCCGTTTCAACCATATCAAGTTTTTGGAATTCTGTTTGCTCCGTATGTAATGTGCGGTTAATACGCGCCGTAATCCCAAAATGTTTTGTTTGTTTCTCTGTGAACCATAGTTCCATCGTACAATCACGCCTTTCAATGCAAATTTATAATGAGGACATCATTAATGTCCCCTAACAAAAATAAAACAAAACATCCAAAAAGTATAGTTAAAAGTACAAAAATACCGAAAATATATTTTAGTCAGAGGGTTCTAACATATATGTATAAAGAAAACCCTTTCTTAAGAAAGGGTTTTTCAGAGTGTTGGGAAACCCTTTAGGGGTTCCCAACATTCTGGAATCATTTT
>NZ_JBMDKC010000013.1:0-76679 GCF_057809515.1 Bacillus sp. FG16 | reverse complement strand
GAAAAACTGCACCTCCAATTGTTAGACTGTGTCTAACAATTGGGGTGCAGTTCAATCGTACTCTTTTTTATTATTAATCTCCTTCCTCTTCACCTCTACAATGGCATTTCGGTTTTGTTTTACAATGACATTTTTCACACTCACATTTCGGTTTCTCTTTGCAACAACATTCGTGAAAATCTCTGCGTTTACATCTACATCTCCCAAACATTAAATCATCCCAAAATTTATTACAATTTCGGGAATGCCCACAATGACAAGTATTCCCCATGAATATACTTCCTCCTAAATAGAATTCATCATATTCTATGTTTGAAAGTATACAAAGGCTTGTATATTAGTCTATTTTCTCCGTATCATAAGTAGAGTTAGCAGATTACATTAAAATAAAAAGCCGTCACATGACGGCTCTTATTTTTATTTAGCAAGCTACTCTTTTGTATAAAAAAATTTAATTCCTTTCGTATCTAACCCAGCCGTTGCTTTGTCCAGTTCGTTCCCTTGACGATAATCTGTCTCAAAATACACAAGCCCTTGGTTATTTCCGCGAGATATTATTTTAGAAGTATATCCAAGCTTATCCATCATTTGAATCATGTCAGGAATTAAATTTATACCAAATTCATAAGTAACTACTTTGTTATATTTATTCACTATAATTCCAACCCCTTCTTGTTTTTTTATTGGCTCAACAGTTTGATTTGTGAACCAAGCTAACGGTTTATTTCCAATTAGCTCATTTAAATCACACTTTCCGATACCAGCTACATTCCCTGTTTCTGTGTATTGCCAAATTTCACATGGATACGCCGGTTTGTTACCACCATAACGAGGAATCCATATAAAATCAGAATTGACATTTGCCATTCCAAATGGAGCATACATATGATGAGCAATATATAAACCGACTTTCTTAGCTCCTAATCTGCGTAATTCATCAATAAAGGCTTGTGCACCCGTTCTCATATCGTTCATTGTTCTTACTTCTACGTCAGCTACCCAAACTGTTGCATTTTTATCACCACGGTTCCAAAAGTCTCTCGCTTCTATCCGTGCATCCTCTACTGAAACGAAACGACAGAACGCGTAATTACCAAACGGAATATTTCTTACTTTCATTGCTTGTACATAATTTTTATATAAAGGATCAACATAATTTGAACCATCTTGCACACGTGCAATTACGAAATCTAATTGTGGGGCTGCGATATCCCAGTTAATATTGCCATTCCATTTTGAAATATCTACAATGTAACCCATAATTCATCATCTCCTTTTTTATTATCATATTCAGAGCTTGTATTTTTTGCTCTTATCCCTTAAACAATCAAGTCAGTTTTTTAATTAGCAGTAGAGATTTTGTATTAATTGATAATGATTTAAAATTTAACTTATGTATCGAAAAATAGAATATTATTGCAGATTTAAAAGATGATTATTCCAAAAACTAAAGTATATAATTAAAACAATAAAAGCCAACTTGTATTTTCAACCCACTAATCATTAGTTTTACCCCGCATTAACGGGCAGTAAGACCCCCACCTCAAAATTCAGCGGAAGCAACGAAGTTAGCTGGGGGCGGGCTGCCTGTAAAAGCCCGATTGGTGAAGGCTGATTAAAGTTTCACTTTATCTCACATACTCATAGTACCACTTACGTGCATCTAACCAAGCTGTAAATTTATCGATATTTCCAGCTTGGTAGCCATTCGTTATAGCATAACCAATGCCATCTTTCTGAACGATAATTTGTCCATCAATACCTGCATCAACCATTGCTTGAGCTAAGGCTTGTAAATTACTAAATGCTACACCGCCAGTTTTTACTTTGAGCAAATCCACTGCACCTCCTCCAGTTTGTCCTGTAAGAGCAAATACAATAGAATTAGCGATTTTATCAACATTCCATTTTGCCATGTCGGACTCATTGTCAATAAATCCTAATTCTATAAGAATAGCAGGTGCTTTCGTCCCATTTAATACCGCTAAATCTGTACGCTGTTTCGCACCTCGATCACGCCATCCAATATCTTTTGCTAGTTGAGCTGAGATTTTAGCCGCTAAGTCTTTCTGATCATAATACAGAACCTCAACACCCTGTCCATTTCCATTGCTCGCATTAAGATGAAAAGAAATAACTAAATCCACAGCATTGGAATTGCTTTTACGAATGATATTATTTAAATTTTGTGATTGAGTTGTCCCTACCTCGTCCGTATCGTCATAAACCGTGTGTCCTAAGGCTCTTAACTTAGCCGCCACAGCATCTTTAACTTGCCTATCTAGAACGTGTTCTCTCCGATTCCCAAAATTAGCACCTTGAACAATACTATTGTGTCCTCCGTGCAAACTATATCTGGCCATTATTCATCAACATCTCCTTTCTTAATATCCTATTCAAAACTTGTCTTATTGCTATTCCCACTTACAATCTTAACTGTACCCATATATCCTACATTTTCTAAAGGTGAAGGCAATTCGTTTTCGATTTTAAAAAGAGATGTCACTTCACAAATCGGATTCTTTGTTCTCTAAATTGCATTAACTTGAATGGTGACACGAACAAAAAAGCATCACCTTTTTGGCGATGCTTAAAAACTCTATTTTACGTTTTAGTTCCCTAAATAAAGTTTAAGATCATGGTGATCGAAACTATACCTATATTTCCGCCTCTTCCTTCACTGCCTCTTTCAACCTCTGCAACATATACCCAATCCCTTTGCATCCTTCTAACGGATATGTAATCATTTCTTCTGGATATAACTTTGTCACTACTTTTTTATGCTTTTTTCCCGCTAGTAAGACGATTTCGTCAAACTGTAGTAAACTTTTATCTACCATCTGTTTTTGTAATTGCTCTATACTTATTACCTCATCGCTTTTTGAATCAAATGCAAGATCATAGTTTTCTAATACAATATCATTTGGTCTTAAAAATCCATGTTTCGCTGATAATATAACCCAGTTTTCGAAAAACATAGTTGCGTACGCCTGACATGCTTTTCCGAACGGACTAATATATACATCTTTTGCTTCCATCGGTCCGTAGTTTGAATACTTATCCCAAATTTTCTTTTTTCCACATGGAATTATACATAGCCTTTTCATATATATTTCTACTCCCTTTACTTCTGTAAATAAAATTCGTTATTTTGTACATTTTTCTCTCGAAATACTATATAATAATTCTGAAAGTTAAAATTACACATTTTACCATATACGTACTATGGATTACTCTCGTTGCAAATATTATAATACCATAAAATTTTTGCATTTTTTCTTCAAAATATTAAAAACAAATTGCAATATGAGGATGTATGAATAAAATTAAAAAGGAGGTTCATAAAAATGAAAAATATTATCCCTGCACTATTAGTCTATTTTATCGTTTGCGTTATTTCCGTTATCATTCCAGCATCTGAAGGCTATAATTATGTCAGCTGGAAGTTATTTGTTGGGCAAGTGTATGCGATACCTATTTTCTTCATTACTACTATCATTACATTTTATATAAACAAGAAAAAATCTTACGAATAAACGATTATAAGGATAGCTAACGCTATCCTTATTTTAATTCGTTAATCAAATCTAAAATAGCCCTTGCAGTACTTTGTATCCTTTCTTCCGAAAATTCAAACGCAACACCTGTATTTTTATATATTTCCTGTATAGATAAATTCCAATCTGAACTCGCTCCCTCTTTAAAGAAAGCAATCGCTTGTTCCGGATTCTCTCGATAAATTTGAAACAATTGCATTGCTCCTATTTGTGCAATTGCATATTCAATTTTATAAAAAGGAAACTGAGCAAAGTGAAATGACTCAAACCAACTCGAACCAATTTCATTCTCTACTCCTGCAATATCAACTGATGAATATTTATACCTTTTACATAGTTCAATATATTTCTCATCTCGCTCTTCTGGTGAATGGTTTGGATTTGTGTAAAGCCAGTGCTGAAATACATCTCCTGAAACTGACGATATTAATAACGATAAAGTACGATATAATTGAACTCGCTGTACTTCTTTATAATCATCCTCTTGCGTATAAAAAATATTAAGCTTATCCATTAATAGCAACTCCAGGCTAAGGGAATAAAGTTCCGCCACCTCTTCACGAAGGTACCTTTCCTGCATACTACTTTCATTGTTAAATTGTTTATAAAAATGAAATGCATGCCCCAATTCATGTATTAATGCATTAATTGCATAAAATGAAGGACTAAAATTAGAATAAACAAAAACGTCTTTACTATGAGGTAAGGTAAAGCAAGCTGCCCCTGATGCTTTATTTTTCCGTTCTTGTACGTCAATTAATCCCGCTTTCCTTATATGAGTAAATTCCTCATGAAAACATGAATCTGTCTTCCGAAACATTTCTTCAACCCCATCCAATAAATCAATGTAATTTTCAAATGAAGATTTTTGCAAATTACAAGGAGCAAGATCCCAAGGACGATACGTTTTTACATCAAGATTCTTTTTAAAAAGACTTCCTAACTGTTTCCAAATTGGTACAACACACTTTTCTATCGACTCATGAAACTTATAACAATCTTCAATACTGTAATCTCTATTTTTTTGTTTAAAGGCATATTCACTATAATTATTAAACCCTGCATTTAAAGCCATCTGATTCCGCAATTGTACGAGTTCCTTCATAATACAATCTATTTCTATTTTTATTATACTTCTTGCTTCGCACAAAGCGTACCAAGCTTTTTCACGAATAGCTCTATTTGGGTTATCTAGCCTTGCTTTTACGTATGCATACGTCTTTTGCTCGCCTTCCCAATTAATAGATATGCTAGACATTATTTCTCTATATTTCGTAATAAGTTCTTGCTCTTTAACGGAAAGCGCTATGTTCTTTTCATTAAACATCTCACTCTTCACAAATCTTGCTTTTTTCATAAATCCATATTTCTGCTCATCTAATAAATCAGAAAACGGACAATCTCTAAATTTCTGGTCAAATTTTGCATTGTATCTTTTTAAAAGTGGCTGAATTTCATTTTGGTTATACATATGTATATCACGTATATTACTATCTTTTGTATTTCTATACATAGCGATTAAATTGATCGTTAACTCCTCTTCTATTTCTGTGTTTAAACGCAGCTCCTCCGAAAGCCAGCTCTCTAATTCTGAAACCGACGTAATATTTCGCTCTAAAAGTGACTGTAATTTACTCTCCAAATCATTAAACATACACAATCCTCCCGTTTTTAATTTTCTGTTTTTTAGAGATAAAAAAGGACAAGTAGCCAATCTGACTACTTGTCCTTGCTGTTTATGTGTACTCAATAAAATTAAGCTTGGAATGCTTCTGTTAATACTGGTACGATTTGTTTTTTACGAGATACAACACCTTTTAATGTAGCTGTGTTGTTTTCTAGTGATACGTTGTATGCTTTCTCAACTACGTTTGCTGCTTTACCGATCGCAAGACCGACAGAATCGTTAGTTAAGATATCAGTTACAACGAATAAGAATAGGTCTAAACCTTTTTCTTCTACTACTGCAGAGATTACTTTTTCAAGTTCCGCTTGGTGTACAAGAACGTCGTTTGTATCAACAGCGTTTACTTGTGCGATTTCAACTTTCGCATTACCCATTTGGAATTCTTTAGCGTCAAGAGAGATTAATTGCTCCATTGTTTTTCCGCTTAAGTCAGCACCAGCTTTTAACATTTCTAAGCCGTAGCTATCAGCATCTACACTAGCGATTTCCGCTAATTCACGAGCAGCTGCTACGTCTTGTTCTGTGCAAGTTGGAGATTTGAATAGTAAAGAATCTGAAATAATTGCAGATAACATTAAACCTGCAACTTCTTTACGAATTGTAACGCCATTTTCTTTGTACATTTTGTTTAAGATTGTAGCTGTACATCCCACTGGCTCACAACGATAGTATATAGGATCGCTCGTTTCAAAGTTAGCAATACGGTGATGGTCAATAACTTCTAACACACGAACTGATTCGATATCGTTAGCACTTTGTTGACGCTCGTTATGGTCAACTAAAATAACGTTGTCCACTTCGCTTGCTACTGTCTCAACAAAACGCGGTCCTTCTACTTTAAAATAGTCTAACGCAAATTGAGTTTCACCGCTGATTTCGCCTAAACGTACAGGCTCAGCATTCATTCCTAATTCTTTTTTCAATTCTGCATAAGCAATTGCAGAACAAATTGCATCTGTATCTGGGTTTTTATGCCCGAAAACTAGTACTTTTTCCATGTTTTCCACCTCTTCATGAAAAGGATATCTTAAAGAAGCAAATATGACAATATTTAAAGCATATTTTTTTATAAATAATTGCACTTTCTTCTATATTTTTCATCATTTTCATAAAAAAAATCATCTAAAATGAATTAGATGATCGAAATATATGTTTCAATTAAAATAGTGTAGGAGTTTGCACTACATTGTTAAAAGCGAAATTTGAAGCTAAGCCATTATTCACAAGGTTTACATCTATAACTTGATAAAACGCATTTCCAGTGTCTGCAATTTCCCAAACAGCTAAAATAAGATGGTATCCACTACGGTCAGTTGGTACATTTGCTTCGTGCGTTACTGTTGTCCCCGGTCTAGCTCCACCGTCATTTTTCACATAGAATGGCACTAAATCTAAATCTGATCGCGTTAAAGGTTTATTTGGATTCCAACCTTTTTTCGTAATATAATATTTCCACTCTTTCGTACTATGAGGAGCCGTTAGTTTCCACTTGAATGTATTCGTCCCGCCATTTAACATAACTTTCTTCCACCTATCTACAGTTTGAACATCTAAAGCGGGAAAGTGACCAGCCCCTGCAATTTGTCCATCAGAAGGTCCTAGTTGCGGAAATCCACCTATCCCTTCTACACTTTGTGGTTCATATTGAATTGGTCCACAATTTACATTTACCCCTTGCTTACATAAATAAGATCGGCTCGCTGGTGATTCTACATATCCATGAGCTGAAGCCTTTTCTGAAAATCCAAATGTTAATAATCCCGTAAGTAATACGCCACCACTTAAAATAACTTTCTTCATCTTTTGTAAACTATTCTTTTTCATTCTTTCATCCCCTTCCGATAATAAAGCGAAAATAACTATAGTTGGCTAGTCATCTTCTCTACATTTATTATAAGACGAGAATCATTACTAAAAGAACCCTCTAAAAACTTTCTCAAATTCATTTAGTGCGTTAAATGGATTATATCAATAAATTTATTTAACACCGCCAGAAAAATATAGACGGTGTTAAAATAGTTTCTTATTATTCAGTATGATAACCTTTTAATCACAATTTATATGCATTTATAATAAAGAACCGTAGCATCTAACTTTCCATTCGGAGAAATTGCATACCCTGGTATTGTTCCAACTTCTTGGTAGTCTAGTGATTTGTACAATTTATTGGAAGGATCTCCTTCTCTAGTATCTAATACTAAAAGAGACCTGTTTTCTTCCTTCGCTCTTTCCTCTGCTTTTTGCATAAGCAATCGTCCAATACCGTTACATCTAAAGTTTGGATGAGTCATTAATTTGCAAATCTCGGCTCTATGAATTCCGTTTGGCTTTGTAACTAATTGTAATTGAATACTCCCTGCTACTTCGTTGTTTATTTTAGCCACATACAATATCACTTCTGGCGCTAATACTGTTTGCCAATACTTTGTTGCGTCTTTTTGTTCCAGTGGAGGCAAAAAACCAATTGATGCCCCATCATTTACAACCGTTTTCAAAAGTTTCGAAAGTTCTTCCATATCATTTTCTAGTTGCTTAATTTCTTCAATTACTAAATTTCGCATTACTTTTCCCCCTTTTGTTTCATTGTAACAATTTTTAAAGAAGGAATAATGAAATAATAAGATGAATTTATTTAGGATATGATTTTTTTAGTGAAAGGATAACTATATGAAATATATATTAGATAGAACATATGCAAAAGAATTACTCGAATGGGCATATGAACAAAACCCCGGCCCTTGGTTTGGACATTCAATACATGTTGCTCATGCAACTGAAAACATAATTATAGAGCTTATCAAAAAAGGGTATGACCTAGACGCTGACATAGCATATAACGCTGCCCTTTTGCATGATATCGGAAGATACAAAGGTTTTACCAAATCGGTCATTCATTCCTATGATGGTTATATGTATATGAATGATTTAGGATATACAGGAAACGCCATTATTTGTGTGACACACTCATTTCCCTGTAAAAATGAACATATAGATATCGCAGCGGAATGGAATCTCGTTCCTGACCATATGAAAAGCCGCTTAGTTGCAATATTGAATGAACATAGTAACTACGACTTATATAATAAAGTAATTACTCTTTGTGACGCTCTTGCTGACGCAGATGGCTTTACTACGCTGGAAAGAAGATTAATTTCAGTTGGTTTGCGTCATGGTACAACATCTCATACATCTTTACATTGGAAAGGTTTTTATGCAATTAAGCAAGAATTAGAAGTTTTAATCGGTAAGAGTATATACACAGTTCTTCCTGATGTAGAAACATCTATTTATAAAGATATAAAATATTAAAGTGAATACAAACTGAAAACGATAAAATTTGTATGTGTGTTTCTAAAAGACTCTTTCAAAAGTGGAGGGATTTCTTATTAGTAAAATAGGATTTGACTTGATAAACCTTGAGGCGAATTTTGATTTTGGATATGAAGATATAAAAGAGATTTCTATGAGATGTAAATTTCCTAACTGTTCACATACAAACGAACCATACTGCGCGGTTAAAAGAGCTATCTCTGACAGAGCTCTTTCTGAAGAAGTAGTAAACAGTTACTATAGAGATTTTCATGAAGCACATTATGTTTCTAAACAGAAAAACAAAAGCTATTGATTATATGAAACAATTGAAGCTTTTTACAAAACCTTAAAATTAAATAAATAGTTGTTATTTCTCATTCTTACTAAATTTGAAATTCTTCCTTTATTGTATAACCATAAATTGAACCCATCCTAGATAATTTTTATACTCAAATTTAATTTCACATAAAAAACGTTTTAAACATAAAGTTTAAAACGTTTTTTATTCAATGCTTTTGATTTTTCAGTTCTGTTAAACATTCTTGTACTAAAGTTACCGCTTGACTCATCGCAGCTCCGCCAGCAAATGCTGCTGAAACACCACATGCTTCCAGAATCTCTTTATCCGAACATCCTTGATCAAGACAACCTTTTGTATGATAAATTGTACAATACTCATCTTGCGTTGCTAAACTAATTCCTAATGCAATAAGTTGTTTTTCTCTTTTTGTTAAAGTACCCTCTTGAAAACAAGCTTGCGTGAACGCATTATATGTCTCAGCGATTTCAGGAATTTGATTTGTAAAACTACCTATACCTTCTTTATAATGGTGTAGAATATCATTTATCGAACTATGTTGCTCATGTTCCATCTTATTCCCTCCAGTCATTTTATCCATACCTATTGTAGTATGTGATGAAATGAAGGCAATATACCCCTTTAAAATTAAGAATTTTCAGTTAATTTAGGTTATAATTTTAAATTATCATCTACTATAACTTTTTCTCTAGAACTTTTCCTTTCAACCTCTTTACTTCTTTCTTCCCAAAATGTTAATCCTTCAATCCCTACATTTTTAGGATCAAATACTGGATCTTTCCCTTCTTTTTTCTGCGTTTCATAGTCTTTTAACACTTTTAATGCGATTTTACTTAATAATAGAATCGCGATTAAGTTTAACCATGCCATACTACCAATTCCTAAATCTCCAAGATTCCATAAAAGCGACGCTGATTCAACACTACCGATGTAAACCATAATTAAAAATCCAAATTTTAAAACTGGTTTTAACCAGCCATACTTCAATTGACGATCTAAATAAGTAAGTGTTGTTTCAGCGATATAGTAGTAAGCGAGTAACGTTGTAAATGCAAAAAAGAAAATCGCAATTGAAATAAATATTGGACCAAACCCTGTCATCACAGTTTCAACTGCTTGTTGCGTATAAATTGGACCTGCTTCCACATTTCCTATGTTTTTTACAATAGCGCTTTTCCCTTCAGGTATAACATTATACATACCTGTAATTAATATCATAAGAGCTGTCGCTGTACATACGACAATTGTATCGATATATACGGAAAACGCTTGAACTAATCCTTGTTTTGCAGGATGCGATACTTCAGCAGCCGCCGAACTATACGTCGCTTCTCCGACACCAGCAACGTTTGAAAATACAGCGCGTTTGACGCCCCATGCAATAGCTGCACCAACAATTCCACCAAACATTTCATTTACACCAAATGCGCTAGAGAAAATTAAAGCAAACATACTTGGAATATCCGATACATTCGCAATTAATATGATACATGTAACAATTACATAGCCAATTGCCATAAATGGAACAAGCATTTGAGAAACGCCAGCAATTCTCTTTACACCACCAAAAATAATTGCTGCTAGTAACACGACTAAAAATATACCAGTTATATATTTGTTAATACCATTAGAGTTTTCAAATCCAACTGCGATACTACTAGATTGAATACCTGGTAATAACACGCCATATGAAAGTGTTACAACTACCGCTACAATGACTGCAAACCATTTCATTTTTAAACCTTTCTCAATGAAATATGGAGTACCGCCGCGATATTCATTCCCTACTTTACTTTTGTATACTTGAGATAATGTTGATTCAACAAACGCGCTCGCTGCCCCTAACAAAGCCATTACCCACATCCAAAATACAGCTCCAGGCCCGCCGAAAGCGATTGCTGTCGCTACCCCTGCGATATTACCAATTCCAACTCTTCCTGATAAGGCTAAACAAAATGCCTGAAAAGATGATATTCCCGTCTCTGAACTCTTTCCTTCAAATAATAGTTTAATCATCTCTTTAAAATAACGAATTTGCAAAAAGCGTGTTGCAATCGTGAAATATACGCCTGCCCCTAATGCAAAAACAACTAAACCGATACTCCACACTTGCCCTACTAACCATTCTACTAAATTCTCCATCCAAATCCCCCTTATCATTCTTTTGAAAAACAATTTTGTATATAAGAAAACGGACAACTATTATCAAACTTTCTAGTTGTCCGCATCTTTCATTATTTCATCCCTCAATTTTTGTCAGTAAAACGCCCTATTACTTTATATTTACCCAAACACTTTTCACTTCTGTATAATTGTCAAGCGCATATGAACCTAATTCGCGGCCAATACCAGATTGTTTGTATCCACCAAATGGTGCAGCTGCATTTTCTAAGTTATAATCATTAATCCACACTGTTCCTGCTTTTAATTTATTTGCCACTTGATGACCCGTTTTGATATTTTGCGTCCATACACCCGCAGCAAGACCATAGGATGAGTTGTTCGCTCGTTCAATTACTTCTTCTGTCGAATCAAATGGAAGTACAACAACAACTGGTCCAAATATTTCTTCCTTAACGATTGTCATATCGTCTGTAACGTCTGTGAATACAGTTGGCTTAACGAAATAACCTTTTTCAAGCGCACGTTCGCCACCAGCCGCAACTGTAGCACCTTCTTTCTTCCCTTGCTCAATGTAATTTAACACACGCTCTTGTTGTTTCTTAGATACGAGTGGACCCATCTCCGTTCCTTTCTCCATACCTGCTCCAAGTTTTACGTTGTTCGCCATTTTCACAAGTGCATCTACTACAGTTTCATAATGTTTACGATGAACAAATACACGTGATCCTGCGCTACAATTTTGACCGTGATTATACATAATACCTTGGAATGCACCATTAATTGCTTCTTCCAAGTCCGCATCTTCTAAAATGATATTTGGTGATTTGCCGCCAAGCTCTAACGTTACATGCTTAATCATTTCTGCAGACTGACGCATAATATACTTTCCTGTAACAGTAGATCCTGTAAAAGCAACTTTATCAATGTCATGATGATTTACAATTGCCGCTCCTGCTTCAGGACCAAAGCCTGGTACAAAGTTTACAACACCGTTTGGAAATCCAGCCTCTTTAAAGAGTTTTGCTGTATATAGTAAGGATAAAGGTGTTTGCTCTGCTGGTTTTAATACGATCGTACAACCTGTCGCCAGTGCAGCTCCCATTTTCCAAGAAGACATAACGAGCGGAAAGTTCCACGGAATAATCTGACCTACAACACCTACAGGTTCATGTCTCGTATAGTTTAAGTAATCTTTTGAAATCGGGATTGTTTGCCCAATAATTTTTGTAGCCCATCCTGCGTAATAACGATAATTTTCTACAGTCGCTGAAATATCATCCTCAAGTGCTACTTGATACGGCTTCCCATTATCTAAAGCTTCTAATTGCGCTAACTCTTCTCTATGTTCTTCAATTAAATCTGCTAATTTATAAATAAGATGAGCTCTTTCAGCAGTAGTCATTTCTGCCCACGGACCAGATTCAAATGCAGATCTTGCTGCTTTTACTGCAGCATCAATATCCTCTTCTTGCGCTTCACATACGACTGCTAGAACATCTTCTGTTGCTGGATTGTACGTTTCAAACGTCTTTCCGCCAATAGCAGAAACAAATTCGCCATTAATAAACATTTTAATTTCTTCATTTAAAAACGCTTCCACTTTTGGTTTCAGCTCAATATTTGTCTTTAACATTATGTTCTCCTCCTTATTTAAACAGCTGCATGAGCTGCAATATTTGATAAAATCGTTTGAAGCTTTTGATCTTCGTTAACAGTTAATCCTAGTCTTGGATAGCGAGAAGGTCCTCCCGCTTGCCCATGTAATTCCATGGAACGTTTAACGATTTGAACATATTTCCCTGACCCTTCAAGAAACTCGCAAAGTGGTAAAATAGCATCGTTTATTTCCCATGCTTTTTCTAATTCACCATTTTGAAAATGCTCATACATTTTTGTAACGAGACCAGGAACGATATTTCCTGCTACTGAAACCCATCCCGAGGCACCAACTAAATATGATTCCATAACTAAATCTTCAGAACCACAGAAGACTTGGAAAGCCCCTTCACTTTGTCTTACTAAATCTCTCGCTTTTCGAATATCTCCGCTAGATTCTTTAATATGTGTAACATTTTCACAATCTTTTCCAATACGGAGCATTAGCTCTGTACTCATATCAACACCAGAAGTAAATGGATTATTGTATAACATAATTGGTATATTTACAGAGTTTGAGATTTCTTTAAAATGAAAATAAATCTCCTCTTCCTTCGGTTTACAATAGTAAGAGTTTATAATTAATGCACAATCCGCTCCGTGTGCTTCTGCATGTTTCGTATATTCAATTGTTTCTTTCGTCGTCTCTGCTGCAGTTCCAACAATGACTGGAATACGGCCATCAATTTCTTTCAACACGGTTTCTACCATTTTAAATCGTTCTTCTTTTGATAAACTTACAAACTCTCCTGTACTTCCATTAATGATGACACCTGCAACCTTTTGTTCGATAAAGTAATTTACATTTTGTTTTACCCCATCCCAATTAATTTCCTGAAATTCATCCATCGGTGTTATTAATACTGGAAATGCCCCTTTAATTTTTTGCATATTTATCTCTCCCTATCACATTTTATTTTAATAAGAAACCTGCCGGAAACGGATCCGTAGGGTCTAATAGAAACGTCTGCATCCCTGTAATAAATCCTCTACTTTCAAAACGGAAAATGTATCCTAGTTCCTCCTTCTTCACTTTTTCCACAGTTATAAAACTATTAAATATACTTTCATTTTTAAAAGGTTGATCCGCCATATAATCATTTTTAAATAATGCATGAACATAGGAAACAATAGTAGAAACAAACCCCGGTGAACGAACAATAAAATTATTTTCATGAAATGTAATCGATTTTATATGGTTTTCCTCTTTATTCAAGGAATCTATTAATATAAGTCTTTTTATAAGTAGTTCCTTTTTTATAGCTTGAAGCGTAGCTTCTCCCCATTTTTTTAATTCGGAAATATTTTCCATACAGATTTCTGGTGAATACGTATCCTTTTCTACTACTGCATATACTTTATCTGCCTGTATGAGAGAGTAAGTGATATTACCACTCTTTAAATTTTCCTCAATCATATAGCATAGTTTGCTTTCAAACGAAACAGATATAACTTCATCATTCTCTACATACGCATGAACTAAAAATATTCCAGATAACGTTTCAATTTTATATTGATTGGACTCTCTCTTTTTTAAATACCCACTTTCGAGTAACATCGTTATTACCGCAACAATGCCCCCATAATGAAGCGGAATCGAACCTTCATGATTAAAAAATAATACAGCTGCATCTACTTCATTATGGATAGATGGAACGACAATACACCCATTCAAACCAATAAAACCACGTGGTTCATTTAATAAAAGCTTCATCTCTTCTGCTAATTCACCTGAAAATTGTTCATTTAATTGCTCCAAACTGTAGTAGTATTTGCATGGTACGTCCTTCATTACACGAAATGCCTCGCCATTTACATGTACGTCTACTGCTGTATACATTTTTTGAATGTTCATTTTATATCCTCCGTTTCATGTTCCATCGGCGGAATTAGCAAAAATCCTTCTTTGAGTGGATCCATTTCATTGTAAAAAAATTTATGCATACCCATAAGCCAAGCTGATCCCGTAATTTTCGTTATGACAGCTTCAATATTTTCAACATGTGTCGTATTCATGACATATCCTTTAAATAAAGAACCAACGATACTCTCATGAATGAACTCTTCACCAATTTTGATTTCTTTCTGAGCGTATAATACAGCTAGCTTCGCAGATGTTCCTGTACCGCATGGGGATCGATCTATTCCGCCTGGTGGTACAACAACTGTATTTTTCACATGCGCACATTCATGAGTAGCATCTGTATAAAATTCAACATGTGTTAATCCTCTTATAAACGAATACTCTGGATGAGTAATTTCAAACTTCTCATTAATTGTGTTTCTTATATGAATCGCCTTATCGATGATTGTAGATGCATTTTCTGGTACTAATTCTAGACCTACTGACTTCGCATCAATAATGGCATAAAAATTCCCTCCATACGCAATATCAGCCTCTACAGTTCCAATGTCTTTGACGTGTACAGTAATATTTTTCAATAAAAAAGCTGGTATGTTACAGAAAGATACCTCTTTTGCTTTTCCATCTTGAACAGCAATATCTACTTCAACTAAGCCAGCCGGTGTATCTAGTTTTAAAGAAGTAATCGGTTCAACTACTGGAATTAAACCTGATTCAACTAACGCTGTACATACACCGATTGTATCGTGACCACACATCGGTAAGTATCCACCTGTCTCTATGTATATAACACCTATATCAGCCTCAGGATGACATGGGTCTGTTAATAATGCCCCTGACATTACATCATGACCACGCGGTTCATTCATTAACAATTTTCGAATCCAATCATACTCCTTTTTCATATGTAACATCTTCTCTGCCATCGTCTCTCCAATCAACTTTGGAAGTCCGCTAATTAATGTCCTCGTTGGATTCCCGCCCGTATGTGTATCAATAGTCGTAAAGACTCTTTGTGACCTCATCCGTTTAACACCCTTTCTGTAAAACGACTCAAACGAAGTGGTTCAATAGGAATAATTGTCTCTTTTTCATTTAATAACTCTTCAATTACTTTCCCAGTAACTGCTGCAAGACTAATCCCATCACCTTCATGTCCTGCGGCAATGAAATAATTCGGAATATGTTCCACTCGTGAAATAATCGGCAAATGATCTTCTGTCCACGGACGTAAACCAGCGTAAGAACGTATTACCATCATATCTGCCATTTTCGGATAAAAGCGAATTGCTCTATTTGCGATACATTTAATGACTTCATTGTTTATCCTCGTATGAAACCCTACAAATTCACGGCTACTTCCAATTAAGAAATTTTGACTTTCAGTAGGCTCAAATACGAGCGCAACCCCGTATTTTTCAGTTAAAGCATCTACTTTTCGTTTTCCGCCAAATTTAGAAATTAAATAACCGAATTCCATTACTTTACGGCACCCTACGTGTTGTTGCCTTGAAGCTACAATAATATGCCCTTTTCTCGGTTCAATTGGTATATTTATATCCAACATCTGTCCAATCTTAGTAGCCCATACACCGGCTGCATTTACAACTTGTTTTGCTGTAAAAGTACCATTTGTAGTTTCTACAACAAATGAACCATTCGTCTCTATTTTCATACTCTTTACTTCGGTCTGCTTAAAGGCTTTTGCGCCAAACTTTTGTGCCTCTGACAGAAGCGAGAAAGCAAGGAGATATGGATTCACAGTTGAATCCGTCGCACATTCTAAACCTCCTAATAAATCATCAGCAAAAAAAGGCGACTCTTCTCTTATATCTTGCCTATCAAGCATTCGAAACGGTAATCCAGCTTCTTTTTGCCGATTTACCCATTGCTGCGCAGCTTCCATCTCTTCGTCTGACTCACATACGAGAATACTTCCTGGTGCCCTATATTCAAATGAATGCTCTAATTTTTCACTTAAATCAGTTACTAATTTTTGACTTACTAAAGACATTTGACTATCAAATCCCGGATCTTTATCAATGGCCAAAATATTCCCATCACACCGTGAAGACGTCCCGCTGACAAATTCTCCTTTTTCAATGATTGTTACGTCTCTTCCGTATTTTGAAGTGTAATAAGCGATAGAACACCCTATTATTCCACCACCTATAATTAAAACGTCGCAGTGCCTCACAATATACTCCTCCTTTCCCTAAACCTCTCACTTTCTTTTATGCAATTGACGTGCCAACTCTTCATATATACAATTTCCATAAACAATATTTTTATTTGTAAAAATAATTCAAATTTATAGTAAATAGGTGTATTATTTTTTTATCACTGTCAAAATTTTTATACATAACGGGAGGGCATTATGGCATTTTCATTTCCGACTATACAAGAGTTTTTGGAACGTGTTTTAATCGATCATACATGTAGCCTTAATCACATTAAGCAAGTAAACGAAAAGTTTTATTATCTCCCTTCTACTACAGAAGAATATAATTGCACCATTATTTATGTAGATGACTCATTCACTGCATTAATTGACGCTTTTTCTTATGAATTAGCTGTTATCATCCTTAACGAAAACGATGAGCCGATATGCTGTATAACTTCTCAGCAAATGATTCCATTTCTTTATAAGTCCTACAATGAACTACAGGCATTTTATGACACTGTAATAGAAACAACTGACTCTTCTGTTACAGTCATTGATAGTAAAGAATGCGTTCGAACTTGGACAGATGGTGCTGAAAAAATATTTTCAGTCAACCATAATGAAATTATTGGGCAACCGATTACTCGTTTTTTTGATTATAAAGACTTGGAAATTTTACAATCTTTACATGATGGAAAAAGCATAGTCGCTCAGTTCCATCAGCCTCGTCCCGATTTATTCGTATTAATTAATTCAAATCCAGTTTATTGTAATGATGAAATTATAGGAGCAGTCGTTTCAGAAACAGATGTTACAAATCAAGTCGCTTTAAATGAAAAACTATTTAATATGTCACATGAAATGCACCGTTTAGAACAAGAAGTGGCAAAGTATAAAGATGAATCCGATCCATTTCTTGCGATGAATGGAAAAAGTCCTGTTATACAAAGAACAATACAATTAGCTAGAAAAGTTTGTTCGGTGAAATCAACTGTTTTAATACTTGGGGAAAGCGGAGTTGGAAAAGAAGTATTTGCGAAAGCAATTCATGAAGCAAGTGAAGCAGTGAAGGCGCCTTTCATTTCGATTAACTGCGGGGCAATTCCAGAAGCGTTATTTGAAAGTGAATTATTCGGTTACGAGCGTGGGGCGTTTTCTGGAGCTAATAGTAAAGGGAAAAAAGGTAAAATTGAACTCGCACAAGGCGGTACTTTATTCCTAGATGAGATTGGCGAAATGCCGCTCGATATGCAAGTAAAACTGTTACGTGTACTACAAGAACGAAAGTATTACCGAGTTGGTGGTGAAAAAGAAATTAATATTGATTTCCGCATTATCGCTGCTACAAATCGTGATTTACAAGAAGAAATGAGAAAAGGAACTTTCCGAGAAGATTTATACTATCGTTTAAATGTAGTTAGCTTACATATTCCACCGCTGCGCGAAAGACGAGAGGATATTATCGAACTCACATACTCATTCTTAAATGATTTTTCAATCAACTATAACAGACCAATTCGTGACTTACCTTCAAGCATTATGCATGAACTGCTTCATTACAATTGGCCAGGTAATATTCGCGAACTTCGAAACGTTGTTGAAAGACTTGTGGTATTTGCGACAGACGGAATTATAAAACAAGAATATTTACCATTTCATACAACCGAAAATTTAGACAATCATACAGCTCATTCCCTATTACTCAGCAACAATAATACAATCCTTTCTTTACAAGAAGAGATGGATGAGCATGAGAAAAAAGTTATTGAAAGGGCTTTACGAATTTTAAATGGGAATAAATTAGAATGCGCAAAACAACTTGGCGTAACAAGGGCTACTTTATATAACCGTTTAAAAAAACTTGGACTTCAATAAAGAAGCAGTATGCACCGATTAGGCGTTTACAGGTAGCTCTCTCTCTCTCCCTCCTCTATATTGGCATGATTTTTGCATATATAATTTGTGCAAACCGAACTAGAGGAGGAATACATATGACAAATAAAAACAACTTAATCGTTTGTCGTTGTGAAGAGGTTACATACGGACAACTTCAATCGACAATTGCTGAATATAACTGCTCGGCAAGAGAATTAAAACTAAGAACACGTGCTGGCATGGGATTTTGCGGTGGTCGTACATGCAGAATAATGTTAGATCGAATGATTGAAAATGCGAAGCCTGGCGTAACTCTTAATGAACTACCGTTAAAATATCAACCACCAATACGTGCAGTTACTTTTGGATCGGTAGGTGAAAGTAAATGAGTAGAATTACACATCACCCTATTTTAGGTACTTTACAAAGTAGTGAGCGTATTACTTTTCAATTTAACGGTCATCAATACGAAGCATATGAACATGAAACGATAGCTGCTGCCCTGTTAGCAAATGAAATACGGACATTAAGAGTTCATGAAGATAGCGGGACACCGCGAGGTATTTATTGTAATATCGGGCACTGTTCCGAATGCCGCGTGACAGTAAACAATCAAACAAATGTACGCGCATGCTTAACTGTTGTAGAAGAAAACATGGTTGTTGAAAGCGGGAAACAACATCCGAATATCGTGAGAAAGATGGTGAAAAAACGATGAGTGATGTAATTATTATCGGTGCAGGGCCAGCGGGATTATCTGCTTCTATCTCTTGTGCTCGTTTCGGACTAAAAGTGCTCGTTATTGATGAATTTATGAAGCCGGGCGGGAGATTGTTAGGACAGTTGCATCAAGAGCCTACTGGAGAATGGTGGAACGGAATAGAAGAATCGAAGCGACTTCATGAAGAAGCAGAATCACTTTCAGTACATATCAGGTGCGGTGTGTCGGTCTATAATTTAGATAAAGATGAAAACAATTGGTTTGTACATACTAATATCGGTACGTTAGAAGCGCCATTCGTACTACTTGCTACTGGTGCTGCGGAATATTCTATTCCCCTTCCAGGCTGGACACTTCCAGGAGTGATGTCAATTGGAGCAGCTCAAGTTATGACAAATGTTCATCGCGTGCAAGTTGGAAAAAAAGGAATCATTATTGGTGCTAACATTTTGTCTTTCGCCATTTTAAGTGAATTGCAATTAGCGGGAATTAAAGTAGATCATATTGTACTCCCTGAAAAAAGCGAGTTAAGTCAAAAAGCTGGTGAACCTGAAGAAGTTTTAAACTCTCTTTTAAATGCAGCACATCTCGCTCCTTCTGCTATTTTACGAATAGGTAGCCACTTTATGAAATATGATTGGATTCGAAAAGCTGGATTAACATTCTATCCAAACAGCGGAATGAAAATAAACGGAACGCCACTTCACCTTCGGAAAGCAGCTCTTGAAATTATCGGAACAGATCAAGTTGAAGGTGTACGTATTGCTAATATTGACTCTAAAGGAAATGTTATTAATGGATCAGAGAAAATATATGAAGCAGATTTTGTTTGTATTGCCGGGGGATTATATCCACTTGCCGAACTTGCAGCTGTAGCTGGTTGTCCCTTCCATTACATTTCAGAATTAGGCGGACATGTTCCTCTCCATTCCGAAACAATGGAAACCCCTCTTCCTGGTTTATTTGTAGCTGGCAATATTACAGGCATTGAAAGCGGAAAAATTGCGATGGCGCAAGGAACAGTTGCAGGTCTATCAATTGCTAAATACGCAGGTGAAAAACATGATATAGTCGACCAACAATTATATCACGCCATTCAAAACGTTCACTCTGTTCGTCAAAAAGCTGCAATTCAGTTTAATCCGATGGTAGATATCGGTAGACGAAAGATGAATGAAATTTGGCGTGATTATTCTTCTACATATGCACATACTAAAAAGAGCTGCTGAGATTATTCTCAACAGCTCTTTTCTCTACTCATCCGAGTTATTAAATTTCGCTAATGCGTAAATACCTTCTTCATCATCTAATTCAAGTTGTAATCTCGCTGCGAATGAATTGACATTATATTCTCTGTCAAGCAATAAGCGTAATGCTTCGATTAAGTTTGCTTGAATTAAAATTTGCTGGCGACCATTTACCTCTACTTCCGCAGAGAAACCGTAGTCATCGTCATACATGAGTTCAACTAACACTTCTTCTGGACCCACTTGTCTTTTTTCAGCTATATATACGCAAAGCGCATTTATTAATTCTTGTTCAGAAATTTTTATTGTTTCCATGCTACTTCATCTGCCTTCTTCTTACGTTGGTCTTTGAAGTATTTAAATGCACGAACTGCTAACATTACGATACCAGCCATTACTAACATATTTACCATAAACGCTAATACAGAACCAAGAGCTCCCATATTTGCAAATAAGCTACCCATTAGTAAACCACCAAGACCACCTAGTAATAAACCTTTCATAAAGCTTCCTTTATTACTTTTTGGTGCTGTGTTTGTTGCTTTCGTTTTTGAATCTGGAGTCGTTTTTTGAGAATTTACATTTGAGTCTTTTTTGTTTAAATCAACTTTTGACTTTTGACCTGAACTTGGTGTAAATGATTTTTTACCAGATTTGTAACTTTTCGCTGCTGCATGATCTACGAACATAAAGCTGCTAGCCCCAAAGATAACCATGAATGCTGTCATTACTGCTACAAGTTTTTTCAACATATTATATCCATTCTCCTTTTATATAGATATATGTGAAATCTATCTTTCTAGTAAATTCAGAATGATAGATTTGTTTTTAAGAACATTTTAAAGGTTCTTATGAACTTATTATATGAACTTTTGTCGAAATATGCAAGTATTATTTACTTTCAACAGTTTGGTGACAAAGGAAAAATTAAGCAAAACAGAATTGACTTTAAATGAAACAAAACATATTATAAGTTCATAAGAACTTTTTATTATTTTGGAGGTGAAAAGATGGAAACATTTCATCTCACACGAAACGAAATGGCTACCCTTCTTCTATCACTAAGAGGATGGAATACGAAAAAGCCTCTCGGTATTTTACAAGAAGCTTGGGCAAAGTCACATAAAAAAGATATTGAAAGCGGACAAAGCGTTACAGCTTTTATTACTACCGCACTTTCACCTATTTTTGAAAAGCTGATTAAAATTGACGATACTGATGTCGGTTTTTCTTTAAATGAAATAGTTGCGCTTGGCAATCAGATTGAAAACACAAGTTTCTCTGTAACTGCTATGCAAAACTGGGTGAAACGAGATATAAAAGAAATGATTGGCTCTCCTCAAAAAGGGAAAAAATATTCGATTGAACAAGCAGCCTTACTGTTCATTGTCGAAGATTTAAAAACAGCACTTGATTTTGAATCAATTCGTAAGCTATTACGCCTTATCGTTAATGACCCAGCCGATCGAAGTGATGATTTAATCAATCCTGTTCATTTATATGTAGCATACTCTTCTCTATTTGAAGAACTCAATCAAGGGAATTGCTTACAACTAAATGCAACAGATACAGTTCATACAATTGAAAACATCGTAAAAGAAAAAGCTGATAAAATCGCAAGCAAGTTCGATCAAATTAATAACGAACAACGCGAAGCAATTCGTAACGCTATTATTATTGCGACCCTTTCTGTACATACCGCTTATGTACAAATGTTAGCAAAACGTTACGTAACAGCAACGTTATTTTTACAGAACTTAGATGTGAAGCCTTAAAAAATAGGAGCAGAAATGCTTCTATTTTTTTATAACGGAAACAAGCAAGCATCTGTTCCAAATATACAACAAATGCTTGCTTGATTTATTTAAATTTAAGTTTCATTTCATATAAAGCCGTAGTATTACGCATATCTACAAGTAGTGTCATTTAAGGTTCCATATATCCCTCTAACCCTCATTACATTCAGAATTAACTTTTTTTACCGTGCTATTTTCTCATTCTTAATTCTATGCATATCATACACTTTCACTTCATTCTCTATATATGATTTTACTTTTTTAAATTCAGCTTTCTCATAACAACGAATTGCCCTTTTGTTATCTTCCCTTACCTGTAATACAACTGCTTGTATATCGGAATCTAAAAACGATTTACTTATGAAATACTTTGTAATTTCTGTTCCAAGTCCTTTTGAATATAAATTCGAAACGCCAATAAGAATAGAGTATTCCATCACATAGGTATCATCATATTTCGTCTTTTTTAATCCGACTCTTCCTATTACTTCATCTCTCACTATTATTACATGATAACTTGCATAAGACCGCGCTAATTTTTTAGTCCAATACTCCCGAAGTTCTTCTATTGTATATCGCTTAAATGGTTTCACATCTGCTATGTTATGTAATTCTTCGTCGTTATACCATTCTAATATAATTGGTAAATCATCCAATTCTAGAAGACGTTCTTCCCAGTTCACATTTCCACCCCATCTATTTTATGTTTTCAAACCATTTTAAAAAGAATATGCATATTCTTTTTTAGGTAATCTCACTATCTGTTGAATAAAAGGGGATTTTTCTACAATATCCTCTAACTGCCCCTCACTATAAACATAAATACCACCTACATATGAACTGTACGCCTTTTTCTCAGTTATTATCGCTAAATTGTTATTTTCCTTTTTAAAATCACCCTCCACTCCTTTTTGAAATGATAAACTTTTAGTTGGTGAAACATAAAGTTGAATTAAAGATACTATTTCAACATCATCTGATTTTGCAAAGCACTGTATTTCATTTAAAATTATTTCATCTTGTAACGGAAGAAAGTCTTCTACTTCTAACTTCTCTCCTTTATGAAAAAAGTTTTGAAGTTCAGGAGTATAGAACGAAAGATTTTTCTCCTCTATCATTTTAAAAATTGTTTGCAGCAATATGTCTTTTCCTATCACAAACGGGTGGCCAAATCCATTATTGTAAAGCCCTTCTTTCATTTTCATTAATTGTTCGATGAAGGGGATTCCCGATTCTTCAATAACAAGTTTACCGTCAATTAAACGCATGTTAGCAATCAATTCTTCTATCTGTAAACCTTCTAATTCAAGCGATGAGTAATATAAATCTCTATTCCAAAAATCTAATTGATCCATTCCTAATGAATTAAATAAGAGCTCATCTATAATTGGAAAAACTCCATCTTCTGTTAAAACTTTCGTTACATCACCTATTAATCCAGTTGTTTGATTTAAAATCGTACGTATTTCTTCGTCCTCTTGAATGATTCGTACCGTCCACTCACCATGATCTTCACCCGATATTTGCTGAAAACAATGTGAATATGGCCCATGTCCAACATCGTGTAAAAGGGCTACAGTAGATACTAGCTTTCGTTCATATTTCGATAAATGTATGTCACCAATCTCAGTAAGATGTTCTATCACTTTATTTACTAGCACATATACACCTATCGAATGTTCTTCCCTCGTATGTATTGCGTTCTCATGTAAAAGATAAGTATGTCCTTGTTGTTTAATATTCGCCAACCTTTGAAATGCTTTTGTATCTATCAATCGAAGGATATCTCTATCACGAATAAAGATTGGTCCATAAATCGGATCTGTAATATACATACGTTCTCCTCCTATTTTTGTAAATGAAAGACCTATACCATTATACTTAATTTTCAGTCTATTATCATTGATATATGAGAAATTTTTAATAATCTTTTCATTAACCCTTCATGAAAACGCGGCTTATATCCTTTACTATAATACTTATGAGAGACATAAAAGAATTGAAATAGCAATCCCCTATGTAAATAAGGTATAATCTACATATAGTGAACCTTTTACGTTATTAAATAAAAGGTTCTTATACTCAAAAATTCATAAACTAGAAGGTGCAACAATGTTAAGTAGTTTTATTCATTCAGTATTAACGTTTTTTGAAGGATTAGGTTATTGGGGCATTATGCTTGGACTTATGATTGAGATTATTCCAAGTGAAATAGTCCTTGCTTATGCAGGTTACTTAGTATTCAATGGTAGTATCTCATTTATAGGTGCAGTCGTATTCGGTACAATTGGCGGTGTTATTGCCCAAATCTTTATTTATTGGCTTGGACGATACGGCGGACGCCCCATATTAGAACGTTATGGAAAATATATTTTCATACATAAAAAACAAATAGATGCTGCAGAAGATTGGTTTAATCGTTACGGAACTGGCGTCATTTTTACAGCACGCTTCATTCCAGTAGTACGTCATGCGATTTCAATTCCTGCTGGTATTACAAAAATGCCTTTACTACGTTTCACTACATTAACAGCACTTGCGATTATCCCTTGGTCTATTATTTTCATTTATTTAGGTGAAAAACTAGGCGAAAACTGGGAGAATATAAACGATATTGCTGGTCCGTATGTGAAATCATTTGCAATTGGTGGCGTCGTACTTATACTTTTATACTTCGTTATAAAAAAATGGACAAAAAAGCGCAAAAATCTTGCTTAAGAATATAATAAAAACCGCTATAAATTCATTCGGAATTATAGCGGTTTTTTATTTATATATGAATTAATCTTCAGGAATTATATAACACCTTTCCATCTACATTTACATGGATAAGCAACCATTCGATCATTCTTTTCGTATATTATCTCAAAAAGGAGTGATTCCCCTATGCATTGGCAGCAAAAAATACCATACTTAATCGGACGCCCTATCGGTATTTCCTTCATAAATGGGCAAGGAACTTCTGGCGTATTATGTTCAGCGCATGATGGTCAATTATATGTGTATGAATACCTTTATCAAGCTCAGTTCGCAATGAAACATTATGATTATAGACAGGTTCAAGATATACATGCATTCCCAAATTGCCCTCACCAAAATCCTCTATACTAAAAAAATCGGAACGGCTCATAGCCATTCCGATTTCTATACTTTATTTCTCAGAATAAAATTTCTGCACTGCTTCATCAAAATAAATCCAACCTTTCCAGCCTAAATGAATCGTATCTTTTAAGAAATACTTATCATATTCATGACCAGAGAAATCAACTACTGGATATCCTGCTTTCTCAACCTGTTCTCGAACTTTATTATAATACACTTCACGGCGTTCTTTCGGGAAGCCAGTATAATCATACCAAGGCCCATTTACAGGTACAGAAATAAAGAGTGGTTTGACATTTTTCTCTTTAAATAAATCTAAAATAATTTGTAAATCATCATATTCTGGTGATTCATCATATGTTTCATTTGCTCTAAAGTTTTTTAAACCTTTTAGTTTTTTCTTCAGATTATTCTTATGATAATACGGATTTTCAATTCCGAATGTATTTGTAGTAGACTCAGCTTTCCCTTCTTGTTCCGCGTGTTTACGTGCATCTTCCCAAGAAATTGAACGAAGTCCGATATTTGTTTTCTCTTTCATCGGTTCGATTTTAAATAAAGAGTTAAATAAATCTCTATGATCTAAAATATTTCGATGCATATAAGCAAGTGGTTTAGCTAAACCTGCTTTTATGTTATGTTTTGTATCATTATATACAATACCTTCTAATGAATTTTTTAATATATCATCTTCTTGAACAACTTTATAATCTAATAGCCGTTTCGCGATTTGCTTCTTCATTTCTGGATTTATCTCATCATTAAAAATAAAATGATATGCTTGTTGTTTGGAGAAATTATTAGTGAAATCCCCTTGTGAGACACCAGTCTTTGTAAACCATTGTGGTGAAAGAACAAAGACTACTTTTTTACCTTCTAATTCATCCATAGTAGATGTCATATTTAAAATATGAGCTAAGCTTTGTGTACCGCCAGTTCCAATTAAAAACGGTGTAAAACCAGCTGGATTTACTTTGAAATAATTAGACGGATGATATGCATCCATTCGTAAAAATTCTGATGAACCGTACATCGGTAAATACTGTGAATTCTCTAACATTTTTTGCTGTAAGAAAGCACTTTGTAATTTCTCTTTTTGTAAAGAAGTTGCCGCATCTTCTACCTTCTTATCACTAATAAGCGATACTAAACTTTTCGATGGGATTAGAATGATAATGAAAAACAGCACACACGCTAAAATTATAGGACCAAAAGCATGCTTCATTTTCATTTTCTGTCCCTCTTTCTATCGTTATTAACTTGTAACCCTTGTTTTTGACACGCCATCTTTTCTCTCCTTTTTCTCTATACATGTTCCATTCTATTTATCTATTATATACATGTATGTATTTCCTTCCTTGTTCTATTAAGCCCTATATAAATAGCGCCAGAAAATGTTTCCATAGAAACACGTTAATTATACAAGATTCTACATAAATTTCACACTGGAATTTTAGTAATAATTTTATTTTTAAGTCGTGAAAAAACATATGAAATGTCTATATTTCATTCGGAACTGTACAAAAAACAGACTATCACACACGTGAAGTCTGTTTCCCCATTCTTTTATTTTTGTACATCTGCCCATTTTAAACTTGTAGATGGACCAAATTGATGTACATATAAATCTTTCACATATGGTTTTTGTAAGTAAGATAATCCACGCTGGAATACCGGTGCAATTACTGCATCATCAAGTAGCATTTTTTCAGCATCTTGCATTGCTTTCCAGCGAGCCTTTTCATCATTACCTAATTCTGTTTTAATCTTCTTAATTAACGCATCATATTCTGGGTTTGCATATTCTGTATTATTAACACTGCTTCCAGAAAGGAATACTTCTAAGTAAGTCATTGGATCTGGATAATCCGGTAACCAGCGTGATAACGACATTTCATATTCTTTCTTCTTCTCAAGTGCTAATTTTTGCGTATGTGGCTGTAATTTCACATTCACTTTTAATCCAGGTAAATTTTTCTCAAGCTGCTCTTTAATGTACTCTCCGACTTTTTTAAAGTTTTCTAAGTCATAATTTAATAGTTCTAACGTCACTTCATTTGTACCTGTCTCTTGTTTTGCTTTCTCCCAATATTCCTTCGCCTGTTTTACATTCGTCTTATTAAACTCAACAGCCGTACTTCTAAAATCTTTCTTATCTGGGCCTTTTAAGAATCCTTTTGGTACGTAATAATTTGCAGCAACCGAACCATCATTTAAAAATGAATCCGCAAGTCCTTTCTTATCAAAAACTGTACTTAGCGCAAGCCTTGCATTTTTATTTTTAAGAATCGGTACATTTTCATTAAATCGGAAGAAGTACATAACTGGATCTGTGTATTGTTTTAGCTCTTTATTATTTTTATATTTATCTACGAACTCTGTAGAAATAACAGCTCTATCAACTTTATCTGTTTCATATAAATTTACCGCAGTTGAAATTTCTTTTACAATTTGATAGTTTACTTCATCTAACTTCACTTCTTTTTTATCCCAATATTTATCGTTTTTCTTCATTGTAAAGCTAGCTTCATGCTTCCACTCTGATAATGTAAACGGTCCATTATATACCGCTTTATTTGCTTCTAATCCGTATTTATCACCTTGCTCTTTCGCATATTTTTCGTTAATTGGATAGAAAGATGGTAAAATTAATAATTTCGTAAAATACGGTACAGGATGTTCTAGCTCTACGACGAATGTTTTATCATCTTTCGCTTTTACTCCTAATTCATCTAGACCTAGTTGTTTTTTATTTATCTTCTCAGCGTTTTTCACATCGTACGCAATGTATGCATATTGAGAAGCGGTATCTGGATTAATCAATTGCTTCCAAGCGTATACGTAATCATGAGCAGTTACTGGATCTCCGTTAGACCATTTCGCATCACGCAATTGGAATGTATATGTCTTTCCATCTTTACTCACTTCATATTTTTGTACGCCTGCCTCAATTACTTCATCATTTTTCGATAGACGGAATAGTCCTTCCATTACGTTATTCAAAACGTTAAACGAGACTGCATCTGTGACTTTCCCTGAGTTTAACGACGGAATTTCACCCGTTTCTAGTAACTGTAATACTTTCTTTTCATCTTTCGGCTTTGTTGTAGTTTTTTCTTTTGCGCAGCCAACTAAAAATGAAGAAACTAATAGAGTACTAACTAATGAGTAACGAACAACTTTTTTCATTTAAAAACCCCCTCTATTTTTAAGGTAAGTAACGACGAGCACCAGCGTATTCTTCTATATATCCTGGTGTATTTAGTGGTATAATCTCTACCGACCTTTCAGCTCTTGGTGAGTGAATCATATTGCCATCACCAATATACATTGCAACGTGATGGACACTACCTTTCCCTTGATTATGCGCAAAGAAGATTAAATCTCCCTTTTGTAAGTTTTCTTTATCAACTGCAATTCCTGCTCTTGATTGCGGTCCAGAATCTCGCGGAATTGTAATGCCGTGCGATTTATAAATCGTATGCGTGAAGCCAGAGCAATCAAATCCAAAACCACTTGTACCAGCCCATATATAAGGTAAACCTAAAAACATTTTCCCTGTGTTAATTAAATCATCAGCGGTCGGTTTTGGAATATCAGTTTGAGAACGGTAAACTGTTCCATCATTTTTTCGTAGCCATGCTTTCTGACCATTTGGCAACAATACACGGTATGACATTGTGTCTTCACTTAATAGCGGCAGTCTTGTATTATAACTGACTTCAAGTGATTTATGTTTTTCAGAAGGATTTATATATAAAATCGCTGTTGGCTTTGTTATTAACACAAAAGGTTCATTTGTTTTATCTGCAAATTCTTGATTATATGTTAATTGCTTTTCAGGCATCCAGCCCGGATAACCTTCTTCATTTCGTGGTGTTGGCTGTCCATGCACTAATACCTTCACCCATTCGCCTTTCTTATCAATAACAGTTACTTCTTGACCGAGTAACGCTTGTGTTTCTAATTTATTTGCATTTGTTAACCATAGTTTCTCGTCAAGTGTCATTGATTTTGTCCATTTCCATAGATCCACTGGGTTTGTTGCACTTGGTGTATCGATTGACCTTAATGAATCAGGTGCTGTCCATAACGTTGCAGCAGATACATCTATAAATGCTTTATTATCCTTCTTTTCTTCAGCATTTGCCGATGTAAACGATGAAAATATAAATAAAGTTGTTAAAAATGCAGTTCCTACTTTTTTCATATATATCCCCCTTAAAAAAATAGTTTACTAGTCTCTTCTCCTAAGACTTACTATTCACTGTCGATTGAAGGTTTACCTTTGATCCAGAATAAGTCATTCCTTCCGGCTCTTCCATTAACCAAAGCGGTGCATCAAGATCAAAATAATGAATATTAGGATGCGCTGCCGCTAAATGCGCAACAGCACTAACGGAAAGTGAAGATTCCATCATGCTTCCCACCATACACTTCACACCAGCTGTTTCTGCGATATCTGCAATACGCCATGCTTCACGTATGCCACCACATTTCATTAATTTAATATTAATTAAGTCTGCATATCTTCCTTGAACGAGCTTTAATGCATCACTTGCTGAAAATATACTTTCATCGGCCATAATTGGCGTTTGCACACGATCTTTGACGTACTTTAACCCATCCCAATCTTTCGCGTGTACTGGTTGTTCAATAAATTCTATATTTAAATTACGATTTTCCATCTCTTGAATGATAGAGACCGCTTCTTTTGGACTCCAACCTTGATTCGCATCTAAACGTAATGTCGTATTTCTTGGTACCACATTTCGAATTGCCTCAATACGTTCCAAATCTAAATGCGCCTCTTTACCCACTTTAATCTTTAATGTTTGAAATCCTTTTTCTATATGTTTCTTCGCTTCTTTTGCCATTAATACAGGCTCATCCACACTCACTGTAATATCCGTATAAATTTCTTTCTTCCCGCCTAACAATGCATATAACGGCACATTTTGATATTGGCAATATACATCATATAAAGCGATATCTACCGCTGCTTTCGCACTTGAATTTCCAATACAACTCATTTGAATGCGCTCTAGTAACTGCTGAAACTGAATGATATCTTGACCAATTAAACATGAACGCATCGGTCCTAAAATCGCTTCTTCCATTCCACTGGTGAAATCACCCGTAATAACTGGCGTTGCGGCTGCAGCCCCCTTACCAATCACTCCTTCGTCTGTATCAATATAAACATCTATACTTTCAATTTCTATTACAGTACGAAGCGCGGTTTTAAACGGTGTATGAAGTTTTATACGTCTACGATTTACTTTTACGTCTGTAATTTTCATTTTGTTCATCCTTTCGTTCTCCAATGAAGTGAAATCTTAATCCACCGGAAATTTATACCCACAGATTATTAGGTAAACCTATTGAGCATTTACTCTCCTATCTCTCTACTTTGCTTTTGATGTAGGACTTTAATGTGGAATAAAAAAATCCAGCCATAAGAATGATTCTTACGGCTGGATTTTGTCTATGATTGAGTAGACAAAGCAGCAATCTGATTATATTTTTTCTGTGCATCTTTTAGCGCTACAAGTAACGCTTTTTGAGAAGAACCGAAATATCGATTCTTTACTTCCATTACTAACGCCGGGTCATTTATATTTTTATGTAGAAATAAATATTTAACAAATTGAGATGTTAATGCAATTGTCGCTGAGCAGTCTGCATCTACAATTTCCCCTGTATCCTTAACAAGAACAAATGCTACGAAATAGCTTTTAAACTTTTCAGTAATGGGATTATTTTGAGGTGCTTTCGCATCCCCTACGACATAAATTGTATTTGAAGCGTACACAGCTACCTTCCTTTCTTATACGAGGATAACGGGTTTCTTAATAGTCGTATGAGCGATGAACTCAACGTTGATTAAAAAATGTATCCGCTTATCTTGTATTATAATACAATTAACAGAATTTTAACAATATTTATTTCAGTGTATATTCCATAATTGTGAAAATATCTCAAACTCTTCATTTTTACAATATGTGATTGTTCCTTGTACCATGACATTTAAACATGAAAAAACAGTTAGCTATGGCTAACTGTTTTTTCATTACTTTGGCATCACAAATATAGTTTCATTTGACTTAGAAAATTGATACTCTTTTCTCGCAAACTTCAAAATTTCTTCTTCATCGTCTGTTAAATTTTCTATGTTAGTCTTTAAAGAACCTTTATCTTTCTTTAAAGATACTAATTGTTTCTTTTGATCCATAATCGTATCTTTCTTTTTATCAATTATTTCTTGTTGTTTCGTTAAAATATATTGAACGTACAAAGTAGTTGCCGCAATAAAAAGGACCATTAAAATAAGTCGCCTTAACTTCTTTTTATTTACCCTACGCTTGTCACTAGGTTGTGATAATTGCTCTGGTATATTAGGAACATTTACTCGTTTGAGTTTCCTCATTCAAATCCCCCTAACCCATATTTTTCACTACCATCGGCACGTTTTCTTACTAAACTAAATTCTATTCTTATAAAATAAACTCCTTCACAAAAATATCCCATAAATTAACCAATTAAAGATAGCATTCGACGACATTTCCATATTTACATCGAAATTTTTTATGTATGCTGCTATAAAATAGTAGTTTCTGTAATTCTTTTTCTACTATTGTAGAAGAGTTTTTTTACACACAAAAATCCTTGCCTACATATCCATGTTATAACATGCTTATAAGGAGGGAAAATATGCATTACCGTACATTAGGTAAAACTGGAATAACTGTTTCTGAAATAGGTTTTGGGGCATGGGCAATCGGTGGTGATGAATGGGGACCGGTTAACGATAAACAATCTATAACCGCTATAAAAAAAGCAATTGAGTGTGGTGTGAATTTTATTGATACTGCGGATGTGTATGGTTTAGGACATAGTGAAAAGTTGGTGGCTACCGCGATTAAAGGACATCGTAATGATATTATCCTATCAACGAAAGGTGGTTTAATCGGACACCACTACGACCCTAATGGAGTTCCTGTATATGATACTCCCGAAAAAATCATCGCCGTATTCGAAACAAGTTTACAACGTCTTCAAACAGATTATATTGATCTTTATTTTTGTCATATTTGGTGGCATAATCGTAGAGAAACAGAAGCATTTCTACGTGCATTTGACATATTAAAACGTGATGGAAAAGTAAGAGCAGTCGGTGTTTCGACTCATGATTTACAATACATTCATCATTTCAACAACAACAACGAAATTGATATCGTACAACTTGATTACAATATATTAAATCGAAAACCAGAAAAAGATATATTACCATTCTTACAAGAGAAAAATCTAGGAGCTATTATTCGTGGTCCATTAAAAATGGGCATTTTAACTGGAAAATTCACAAATAAAACAATTTTTCCAGATGGAGATTTACGCAAAGATTGGCCAAATGAAACTTGGTTTCAAGAAGACTTACAAACCGTAGAGAAACTTCGGTTGCTCTCAAATAAAAATCAGACCCTAGGGCAACTTGCACTTCGCTATGTACTCTCTCATCCGGCAGTAAGCGTTGTAATTCCTGGTGCCAAAACCGGAATGCAAGCACAAGAAAATGCAAATGCATCTGTTCGCCCTATTTTGAGTGATGAAGAGCTTAACTATATTCATTCAATATAAAAAGCCCAATCCGGGCTTTTTAATTTGGCAAACTAATATCATACTCCATTCGCTTCGCTGTGTCCTCCGCAACATGCACACCTAACAAGTTTTTCACAATATGAAATGCCATATTAATTCCAGCTGAAATTCCGGCAGATGTTATAATATGTCCTTCATCTACAAACTTTACATTTTCTATAACTTCAACATTTTGAAACTCATTTTTAAACTTTTCAATACTAGCCCAATGTGTTGTTGCTTTTAAACCTGCCAATAAACCTGCTTTCGCCAGTAATAGCGCTCCTGTACAAACTGACGTCATCAGCTTTACTTCTTTCATTTGCTGGCCAATCCATTTTATTACTATTTCATTTTTTATTTCATATTCTCTAGCACCTAGCCCACCCGGAATTATTAAAATATCCACTGGTGGTAAATTTTCAATACTATAATCTGGCTGTACCTTCAATCCGTTCCTTGCTGTAATCATTTCCCCATTCTCGCTAACTGTATAAACAGTAAATGTTTTTTCTTCATTCACCTCAGTTACAGAAAAAACTTCAAATGGCCCTGCAAAGTCTAACACTTCTACTTCATTAAATAAAAATATACCAACACTCCATTTATTCATCATAAGTTCACTTCCTGTTTCAAATGATGTAATAGGTGATCGTATCCTTTTTCTAATGCAATTTCATACGCTGTTTTCCCATCATTTTTCTTAATCATCTTATTAGCTCCATTTTTAAGGAGTAACATAATTATTTCTTCATTTCCTAATAATGCTGCTTCGTGAAGTCCTGTCCAGCCACCACTTTGCATAATATTTACATCTGATCCTTTTTCAATTAAGAAAGTGACAAGTTCACTTTGCTTGTTCGCAATTGCTGCTTGCAAAGGTGTATTTTCATTTTCGTTTTTTGCTCTACTATGTATATCTGCACCGCTTTCTAAAAGAAAACTCGCTATTTCTTTCTGTCCAAAATAAGCTGCTAAATGAAGTGGTGTCCAGCCATCTTCACTACATTCGTTAACAATACTTGGACTCGCCTTTATAAACTCCACTACTTTTTCCCTATTACCACTTATAACAGCTTGTGCTATTGATTGTAAATGCTTCATAATAATCTCCCATCCTTCAAAATATTTAAGCATCCCCCTTCTACATGTTCTATTAATTATTACATTTCCCTTTTAAAGCCCTAAGTTTACATAATAATATTATATATTACTTTTTGTACTTAATATTGAATAGCAATAATGTTAAAAATAATGCCTTTAAACAATGAAGACTATGATTTCATTATAGTTACTGAAAAAGCAATCAAAAAAAACTATACACATAGTTTTCATCATATTTGTCAATTGCATGAACTAAAACAGGTAATTTCTATTACTGCCATTCATGCTTTCAACATATCAAATAATATTATTCCAATAAAAAAACAATCCTTTTTAAAATGGATTGTTTTTTTATTTCTGTTTTATGCAGTTTATTTTATTTTTGTATTTTCAATAACGAAATAATTACATTCACAAAAATGAAATGCTACTAACTTAACCACTCTTATAGTAAGATTCTCGTTTGAAAACAAAAAACACATTTTCGCCTTACGATTGAAAAAAACATATGTAAAAGCTTCTAAAACAGCCGCCTTATCATATTAATCTATAGCAATTCTGTCTTCTTCCCTTACCTGTTTCCTTTAACACATACGATTTTAAAACTAGCGCCGTTAATGAATCTGTTAATGTTTTATATGATAAATTTGATAATGCCAATAGATCGTTCGTATATAACATTCTATGCTTCTCTAATAGTAATAGTACTAATCGTTCAGACGGTTTTAATGCCTCATCACTTTCTAGTATAAAGTCTATATTTTTCATTTCTCTAATTATTACTCCTTATATAAAAAAATACTTTAAGTGCTAATTTAATATAAAAATAATACACAACAAACTTTGAAATATATTAAAATAACATTACTTTAAGACACTATTATACTATAACATATAAAAAGCATTTGCCGAAATAGGAAATGCTTTTTATATTGCTTATATAATTCTTCAAAAACTACATTTAAAAACGGTTGGTCATTCTCTAAATATGAATGACTAACCGTTTTCCAGCTTCTTCTCAATTACATGTTTTACCTTAAATATTTCTTGCAATATGTGGCTTACTGTAATGACTTGTTCCACCGCCACCTACTACTACTTTACCGCCTTTTTCGAAAATTAATAATTTACTTGAACCATCTGCAAGAAGTACTATTACTTCAGCATTATTACTTGTTGCTACATAAATTACATAACCACTCTTTGATATACAAGTTTCCCAATTCGCATCAAATTCTGATCTTACTACACGATTTGAATACACTTGATTTTCAATTCTATCTTGTTCTATATTTTCCAAATTGATTCCTCCCACTTCACTAAAATAGCATTTATAGGAAAATGACAGCCCTATATAAAATAGTAGCTGACTTTAACATAAATAGTATATGTAGTAAGTAGCAGAATGCTTGGACAATGAAAACCTAATAACATGTAAGCGATATACAATTAAAATAAGGCAATCGATATTATATCAATTGCCTTATTTTCATAGATAGTTCTTTTATTTCTCGTTTCGCACAGCTTCAAAAGTAATCATTTGATTTGCATTTGACGGTTCTTTTTCATAATCATATTCGGCAGAGCAAGTAATGTTAGAGAAACCTATACTTTCTAAAAGGAGTTTAAACTCTACTATTCCATACCAGCGCAGCGCAAAACGTTGTAACTCTGTTTGTACTAGCTGTCCTTTACTCCACTTTTCATATTTCAAATATGATACAGTAACTTGGTTCAGCCAATCTATTTCAATTGATTTATTTTCTAATGTGATTCCGTCTCCGCTCGGCAAAGAAAAAGTCGATGTATGAATTTCCCCAGTCTTCCAGTCATGCGGAAGCATAATATCTACGATTAATCGTCCGCATGGATTAAGATGTTCATAAAAACATTTCAATGCGTTTATAGAATCCACACGATTTTCAATTAAACAAAAAGATCCAGTAGGAATGATAATTGCCTCATATTTATACGGAAGTGAAAATTGTTGCAAGCTTCCTTCATATAAATTAGGATGTAAGCCTCTCTCTTTACACCGCTTACGGCAAGAATCAAGCATTTCAGGTGAATAATCTATCCCATCAACTTTAAAACCAGCTTCAAGAAACGGAATAATGACACGTCCCGATCCTACTGCAGCTTCGAGAATTCTTCCCTTACAATTTTTTAAACGTTCTTTGTAATACTCAATATCACCATTTAAAGAATAACCGACTGGTTTTGTGTAATCATACAGTTCCGTACAAAGTGTACTATAAAAACTAAACATTTATTTTCTCCTCCGTTTTTACGTACGGAAGATTTCAATTAAACTAATCTTCTCGTACCTCTAATTTTAATGCGCTTTCGAAAGAGCTGACTGTCATAATATATCACTCACTTTCCATAGAATATAATGATATTGTATTACATAACCTTCCAATCCGAAATATAAAATTAAAAATTCAGACTATAAAATAAAAAGCTTACTTTAGTAAGCTCTTTGTAAAAAATATTTATTTCACAATCGGCAATGTCACTTCACTTAATTTCACTGTAAGTTTCGTGCCCGCTTTCGGTCTAATTGTATAATCATAGTCGCTAGCAATTAAAACAACCCCTATTTGATGTCCAGCTTTAAAGACATAATCATCTGGCTGCATGTCCCATGTAAATGTATAATCTTTGCCCGGTTGAATCACTGTTGAATTTTCTATACTCTTTAAGTTTTGTGGATCCATCCAGCCTCGTGTTACGATTTCCGGCTTCGTTCCTCCATAGTCAACAAGTAATGCTGTTAAATTTGATACAGATCGATCAATATTTCCTGTAATTGAAATCTTTGGTGTACCACTTATGCGTGTATCTTTTTGAAGTACAGGCATTGTATATACTAATCGATTGGCTACTTCTAATTCTGGGTTTGCTACTAATTGATTTGATTTCATTTGTGCATCATCTAAGAATGAGAAAACTTTATTAGCCGATCCCATACTTAGTGGCAAATTGACTGATTTATTACTTAGATACATACGGATTTTTGAAGGTACAGCCGCTGGATCTGGCCAATTTTTTATCTTTTGCCACGATTTATTTTCTCTTTGCACATCAACCATTGGTTCATCCATAATTCCATTTTCAATTCCATACAACCAATAATCTAACCATTTATTTTGTGTTTGCTGCCAGTTATTACTTGATGTCCCACCATGACCACCTTGGTGTAGCCACATTTTACGAGGAACATTATTTTCTCCGAGTGCATCCCACCATTGCGCGAACTGCTTCGTCTTAACATTCCAATCATTTAAACCATGAACAACAAATACGCTTGCTTTTACATTTTTAGCATCTTTTACATAATTGCGTTTATCCCAAAAATCATTATAATTACCAGTTTTCCGGTCCTGACCAGCTGTTAACTCTTTTATTACTTGCCCGCAAACCTCAGGATTTTCTCTTGTTAGTACTGCTTCTGCCATATTATCTGTATCTTCTCCTTGATATCCACCTGGCGCAATGACTGCACCATTTGCACGATAATAATCATACCAACTACTAATTGCTGCGATTGGAATAATTGTTTTTAAACCTTCAACTCCAGTAGTCGCAACAGCATTTGGTAATGTACCATTATAAGAAACTCCAGTCATACCTACATTTCCTGTAGACCAATTTGCCTGAACTTCCTCACCCTGTTCTGTAAATGCTTTCGCGCGACCGTTTACCCAATCAATAACAGACTTTGTACCGAGTATTTCTTGTTCATCTCCAGTTGTAGGGCATCCATCTGATTTTCCAGTACCGATACTTTCGCCTAGAATAACTGCATAACCTCTTGGCACGTAATAGTTCCCATACGAACCAAGATTAACCGCTCCATACGGTTTTCCTTCATACGCATACAATTCTTCATCTACATTATATACAGGAACATCTTTTAATCCAGATCGATATGGACTCATTTCATAAATAACAGGAACCTTCACATTCGGATCTGTCTTTGGACGCATAACTTTTATCGATACTCTGTCTTTCTTACCGTCGCGATCACTATCAACTTCTGTCTCTACATATAAATTTTCGATAATGGCTTCATCGAGAGAATAAATCGGTTTTGTCATCCCATTTTCTAATTCAATTTTCGTATTTTTAGTCTCTTCCTTCTTCTCTGCATGCACATCCATAGTAAAGCTAGGTATAATTGTTGCAGATAGCATTGCTGACAGTGTAATTGCCATTTTCTTTTTACTCAAAATGTTCCCTCCCCTTATTCGTTCTCTTTTACTATATAACAAAATAACTGAAAATTCAGTTTTATTTTTATATAAAAGTTGAGAAACTCAAAGATTTCTTGTTAAGTAAAATTCAATACAGGTGTGAAAGTATTTTCCCACTCCCAGCTTCTATATAAAGTGAGCCCTCACCAATCGGGCGTTTACGGGCAGCGGGGCCCCCACCTAACTTCTTTGCTTCCGCTGAATTTTGAGGTGGGGTCTTACTGCCCGGCAAATAGCGGGATAAATAGAGAAAAAGACAACCAATATTTCTATCGATTGCCTTACATTCCATTTATTATTTTTCCAACTCTTTAAAGGTATCTTTCAAGTCTTTATCAGATACCTTTATATCTGCATTTTTAAGCAGATCTCTAGTAACTTGTTGATGGAATTGAGGATCTTGTATACGTTGCTGTTCTAATTCTTTACGAATATTCTCTTTCTCTTCCTCATACGGTTTAAGCTCTTTTTTATCCGTTAACTTAATAATATGATATCCGAAAGAAGATTTAACAGGTTCACTCAATTGACCAACTTCTAACTTATATGCAGCATCCTCAAATTCTTTCACCATCATACCAGGTCCAAATTCAGATAGTTCTCCACCTTTTTCTTTAGAACCTGGATCCTCTGAATATTGTTTAGCCAATGCCGCGAAATCTTCGCCACTATTTAATTTTTCTTTAATTTCTTTTGCTGTCTTTTCATCTTTCACTAAAATATGGCTAACTTGAAGCTTTGGCTTATAGTGATCTTTAATATCTTTTTCCGTTACGGTTGCTTTAATAGCTTTTTCAAAAGCGAAAGTAAGCTTTAATTTCTCTTTCAACTGATCTTCATTTTTCACACCATTAGATTCCATATATGTACTAAAATTATCGCCCATCTTGTCTTTTAATTCTTTCAGTTGTTTCGTTACCTCTTCATCCGTAACTTTATATTTATCATTTAATACTTTCTCTACTACCATTTCAGATAAATTCTGTTTACCGTAGTTTTCTTTTAATTTTTTGTTAAAATCACTTTCTGAAATGCTTCCTGATTTTGTAGTTACAATATTATCTGATGAACCACATGCAGATAAAGATAACGTCATCCCCATTAAAATGCTACCAATTACTAATTTCTTTCTTTTCAAATCCGAATACCTCACTTCATTAAATTCAAATGTAACTATGTAAATATAACGTTTCCCTGTGAACTTCACGTGAATTTAATGAAAGTAGAACATTTGCTAATTCTCCATTTAATACATCTATTCTGAAAATTAAGGTGATTCATCCTGTATCGCTAACCTCTAAAGCTGCAAAAAGGACTAATATTTTCATTAATCCTTTTTCACATTTATATAAAATTGAATTTCTCCATCTATAGAGGAAACTCCATATTCAAAACCATGTCTTTCTAAAATACTTTTCACTATCGCTAGTCCTAATCCTGTACCTGATTTTTCTTTACTACGAGAAGATTCTAGTACGTAAAAAGGCTCCCAAATTTTATCGATATCTTTAATTTTTTCCGTATGAATGCCATTTTTTATTTGAAAATATATACTTTTATTTCTATCTTCTAAAGTAATTATTATGTTTTGATTTGCTGAATATTTTATTGCATTAGAAATTAAATTTTGAAACACCATTCTCATTTTATTTAAATCTGCATAAACGATTGTATCGCTCGTATTACAGTTTACTTGCAAGTTAATTTCTTTCGAATCCAGTTCTATCTGATGCTTATCTAATATACTCTGGACCAGTGATTCAATGGGGAATTCTTCTTTTTGTAAAATATCTCTTTCTAGTTTAGAAAATCGTAATAGTTCTTCAATTAAATTTGATATTTGATCTGTTTGTTTAATAATTGTATCTACGTAAGTCCCATCATCTAATCCATCTTTAATCCCCATAGAGTATGCTTTTACTAATGCGATCGGTGTCTTTAATTCATGCGTCACATCACCCATAAATCGTTTTAAATGTTCATTACGATCAGTTAAGTCTTGATGTGCTTCATGTAGTTTTTCACTCATGATATTAATACTATTGGCCAACTCTCCTATTTCATCATTCGTTTTCACTTTCGTTCTTTTAAACTGCAAATGTGAAATATCCTGAGCCACATCACTTAGCTCCTTCAGTGGCGTCGTTATTATTTTTGAAAGTATCCACACAAGTAAAATAATAAGAAGGAGCGAGAAACATACGATGTATAAGTAAAATGTATTTAACGTATTTATAATTTCATTTGAATTCGCAATGGAAGTCCCAATTAAAATTATCGTATCATCCTTCGCAATATATTTAGCAAAAAAACTCGCTTTTACCTTTCCTTGATCGTACAGTTTATTCGATTGTCCTTCCGTCTTCACTTTCATAACTTCGTCTTTCGTAATCCAAAGCTTATTTAAAGTTACTTTCTTTTTCGTAAGTTGCATGCGTAACGCTTCGTTCATAGCATCTTCTGACTGATTAATTGGCGTATACGCAATTGTAACGTTATTTTCACTTTCAATTGTATGAATAACATCCTCTATATTTTCCACTGTTGTATTTTGTATTTGTGTTGTAAATTTATTTAAGTTTTCACGTGTTTTATAAATATTATAGTTCGGTAAGAGATTGTTAATGAATAATAATGAAATCATAAAGATGAGAATAACAGTTGCAGAAATACTGAAAAATAACTTTTTCCCAAGTTTATTCACTTTGTTCCTCCAAACTATAGCCCAGCCCGCGATGCGTCTTAATAATATTTTCTCCAATTTTTTTACGCAGCCTTCTTACATGTGTATCAACCGTTCTCTCTTCTCCAAAATAGTCAAATCCCCATACAATATCTAGCAATTTTTTACGAGTTAAAATCGTTCCTTTATGATTTAAAAAGCATTTTATTAATTCGAGCTCTGTTTTTGTAATTTCTAACTCTATATCATTTTTATATACTTTATTTTTGGCGAAATTTATCTTTACATCTTGTACTTGAATAATATCATCATGCTGAATAAGTTTTTTCGCTCGCGTAATTAGTACTCCTGGATGAAATGGTTTTTTCACGTACTCATCTGCCCCGCTTTGAAGTGCTGCTAATTCATCTTCACTTTCACTTTTCGCCGTAAGCATTAATACTTTTACGCTTGAATTCTTTTTTATTTCCTGACAGACAGTAATACCACTATGTTTCGGCATCATCCAATCCAAAATAGCTAAATCAATTTTTTCATCATAAAATATTTGAAGTGCTTCCTCTCCGTCTTTTGCTAATAAAACTTCGAAGCCTTCTTTTTCAAAATAAGCTTTTAAAATTCTTAACATATCTTGTTCGTCATCTGCAATTAAAACTTTCATATTTTTTCCTCCATTGCTTTTAAACAAAAACCAATTGTATCATACAACATCTTTGTTACATGAATGTGACAGAAAAATATTTAAAGCTTTTGAGGGGATAGTAATGGTGAGGTGTTGTATTATGATAAAAAAAATCGGGGTCATTTCTCTTCTTTTATTTCTATTATCAACAAATGCATTCGCAAATACAAATCAACAAATTGAAGTGTTTGATTGTCAAAAAGAAATGGTCATTCAAAAACAATCTTTAGATCCAATAGTCCAAAAAGAAGCAGTTCAATACGCTAAAGCAATTACTGGTCCATTTAAAAACTTAAATGTCGTTCCAAAAGATGGCTATATGATAAAAATCCCATTATCTAAGCCGGTTTCTATTACTAATCAATGGTTACACACTACAATAGACGAAGTACTTATACTGCTCCCACTAAATGAAAAGCCTTATATTATGCTTTATGATGATGAAAATAATCCGCATTTTTATTATGTAAAAGGTAAACCAGGATTATTATTGAAACAAATGAACGTTAAAACGTAATTGACTGAAAAGGAGTCACCTTATAAGCTAAATTTTAAAAGCTAAGGTGCTCTTTTTTATAATAACAATTTAGTAAATGAAATTATAAAAGTTGTTTTTTAATATAAGGGTCGCAACTTCATATATATCTCAGCGATTTTTAAGATATATCGATTTACCAACAAAAACCCTGTTCGTAGCTATTCTTTGGATAGAACTCTCTATAATAGTTTGTAGTGACTCGATCCCTTATATAATCCCCCTTTTACAAATCCATTTGCAGTATAAAACACATCCCCTTGCTTTGTGTCAGCATATAATACAATCACTTCAAAATACTTTTCCGCATGACATAATAGTTGGTTTAATAATAAGTTCCCTAACCCTATACGCCGAAAATCCTTTGAAATATAAAATCTCCTTAACCGCCCAATCTTATTGTCTTTTGTGTAAGGATCCTCATTTAAACCTCCAACTCCAATTAACATATCACCTCGGAAAACACCATATAAACATTCTCCAGTTTTATTGAATACATTTATTTTGTTTTTATATTCATTTATTAGCCTTATAAGGAAATTAAAACCTTCTTCTTCACTGTCTTGAACGAGATGACTGAATTCATATTCCATTAAATTTTCTATTTGTTGAATATGTATATCTTTCAAGTCCATTCCCCCTAAGTATGAAAATACATAAAAACGCTCGAGAATCATTTATTCTGAGCATTTTTATGGTTGTTAACTTATTTAATTCATAGCGTGCGTATTCTTCACTTCAGATAATATCCCCTTCAACTCCATTAAATCATCTATTACTACATCAGCCTGAGCAAGTTCATCTTCTTGCGCAAAATCAAAATTACACCCAATTGCAAGTAAACCGTTGTCTTTCGCTGCATTTATATCAGATAGCCGGTCACCAACTACCGCTGCCTCTTTTATATCATATTTATTCATAATACTTTTAACTAAGTCACCTTTATTTAGCGATTGTATTTGTTCAATACTAAACGTTTCAGTCACCCACTTGTCTAAAGCATAATAAGTTACGATTGCTCGTAAATATTCTTTCAAACCATTACTAGCAATGTAAATTGAACAATTATTTTCTTTTATATATGTAAATATTTCTTTTACATTTGGATATAAAGCGCCTATTCCACTTTTTATGTTTTCAATAAGTCTATCTAAAAAATACGCATCTGTTTGTTCTCTTACTTCAATAGAATGGTCCGGTAATAAAGCTTCCCAAACTTGCGGTAACGGCACACCCATAATTTCTCTATATTTATCAATTGGTGTTACTGTATCCCATAATTGTAGTGATCTTAAGTGATCAAAAGTATCATCTAATGATAATTCTAAAATTTTATCTGTTTGAAATAACGTTCCGTCCATATCAAAAATTAATGCTTGTAACATCTCATTCTCTCCTTTTGAACTATAGTACAGTTTTACTCTTTATATTTTTAAGCATCTCAATAATAATTTCTGAGCAATAATTCGCAGCAGTTTTCGCGAAGTCATCATAAGAAATTTGAGCTTCATCATCTGCGCTGTCAGAAATACATCTTATAATGAGAAACGGTATATCATTTATGTAGGCAACATGTCCAATTGCTGCCCCTTCCATTTCTGTACAATGAGGTGCGTATTGGTCTATTAATTTCGCCTTTAACTTTGAATCTTCAACAAAACATTCACCGCTGACAATTCTTCCTTCATGAACTGCAATCTGTAAACTACTACTAATACAAGCTTTACGTGCTAACTCTACCAATTCCTTACTTGCTATAAATTCCTCTTGGAACGGAAATAAATTTTTCATTTGAGTTTTACTTACATCATGATGAGTAACGTTAGTTGAAATAACTATATCGCCGACTTTTACATCTGAATGTAATCCGCCAGCAACGCCCGTATTAATAATAGAGTCTACCTCAAATTTATGAATTAATGTTTGCGCGCATGCAGCTGCATTTACTTTCCCTACACCAGAACGTGTAATAATTACTTCTATTCCCATGAATTCTCCAATATAAAAAGGCATTCCCGCTATTGTCTGTTCCTCTTGTATAACTAGTTTTTCTAAAAGTAAATCTATTTCAATTTGCATTGCTCCAATAATGCCGATTCTGTTCATGTATGTAGTCTCCTCTTTATTTATAAGTCGGCCAATATATTATGTAATACACCATAATTTTCAGCTATCCAATTCATTTCATCTGCAAAGCGTGAAGGTGGTACACTATGCTGATCCATATTGGCATGAATCCACCAAGTACTTTCCATGTACCAAAGGATTTGAATTGCCCGAACAATATTCCCTACTGGAAAGTCTACTTCATTGCGGTAACCTTCTAAAAATGATGCAACAAGACTCTTATTTAATACTCCGTCACTTAATGCACACGATATAACTACACGGCCAATATCTAACTCTACATAATCGTAATCCATGCGATCAAAATCAAGAATCGCTGATACTTTATCATTAAGAAACAAGAAATTATCTACCCATAAATCACGGTGCACCCATCCACATTTGCTATTATGAAATTGATCTACACTTACCAATTGTGTTGCCTCTTGTTGTAATTTTATATAAGGGAGAATGTGCTCTTTTCCTAGATTCTCTACTTCTCTCCTTTTATCTTCCCAATGTTTCAATCTTGCCTCTTTAGTAGGTGGAACAAATTTAGGATTTTCTCCTTTTATTAAAGAGCCATCATTTAACAAGTTATGCATATAACCTATCGTCTGACCAAGAGAGTGAATTTCCTTTTGATTCACTTTTCCTGGTGAAACTAAGCTACCTTCCTTATGTTCTAATACTATAAATCTTTCATCACTTTTTGATATATGCATTACATTATTTTTATAAATTAATACCTTTGGACAACTTACACCATTATTATGTAATCTTTGCTGTTGTTGTAATGCTTGTATTAAAAGGTCCGAGTTATACATTTTGTACCGTTCTTGATTATATTGCTTTAATACAAAATCCCCTGCATCCGTTTCGAGTTTCCACTTCAAATTTAGCCAACCACGATGAATAGGTATTGCATTTCGAATTTTAAATTCAAATAAAGTTTCGCATTCTACTTTCAACTCTTGAAAAATGATTGTAGCTTTTTCATTAGATAACGGCTCTATCATCTTACTTGTCCTTTCTTAACTTGGCATTCCTTTCACTCTCTCTAACATAACCGACAATAAAAATTTCGGAAGTACAAGTTGTCTCTTTAACCTTTTTGGCTGTGAGAGTAACCTATACAGCCATTCAGTTCCAGTATCCCTCATTATTTTCGGCGCTCTTTTTACAGTACCAGATATTATATCAATCATGCCTCCGATACCAATAGATAGCGGAACGTTTAATGTTTGTATGTTTTCATAGATGAACTCTTCTTGTTTTGGTGAACCTAGTCCTACGAGTAGTAAATGCGGCTTGAATTGCTTAATTTTTATTTTTATTTTTTCTATTTCTTCACCATTTACAAATCCATGCTGTCCTTTAAACTGTGCTCCTGGGAACTGCTCATTTAATTTTTCTAATGCCTTTTTATTACTTTCTGGAGCGGCTCCAAAAAGAAAGACACGATATTCATTGTCGTTACAATATTTTATTAAATCACGAGTTAAATCCGCCCCAGTAACACGTTCTTTCAAAGTTCCTTTTAATATTTCCGAGCCAATTATGACACCAATCCCGTCCGCTGTTATTAAATCCGCAGATAGTAACATCTTTTTAAAGCGCTTTGCTTTTTCCGTATTTTCCCTTGCAGACATAACAATTTCAGGATTTGCAGTTACTACAAACCTTGGTTTCTCTTGCTGCTCATGTAGCCAACCTTTTAATAAACTTATAGCTTTTGCATATTCTAAAGTTGAAAAAGGTATACCTTTTATAAACTGCTGATCCACTATACTCTCTCCTTAAATAAGCTGCAAATATTCATCAATGTCTTTAGAAATTTGAATAAAAGCCTTATTCCAAAATTCATAATTCCTTATATCTATTTCAAAATATTTTTTCATAAGCTCCTCTACTGGAGCCTTTCCTGTTTCTCGTAAAAACTCTTTATATTTCGGATGAAAAGTACTTTTACTTTCTTGAGCTATTTCTAATAAACTAAAACTTACTAAATATCCAAATGTGTATGGATAATTGTAAAAAGGAACATCTGCTATATAAAATTGAATATATTTCATCCATACAAACGGCTGGTATTCACTTAAAGCATTTCCATATGCTTCTTTTTGTGCCATTATAGATAATTTCTCAATTTTATCAGCACTTAATAGACCCTCTTTACATTTTTCATAAAATGTTTTTTCAAACTGATACGATGCTCGTATTGCCATTACATAATTAAAACTATTTCTTATTTTCCAGCTAAGCAATGTCTTTTTCATATCTTTACTATCCGTTGTTTCAATTAGATAATTTAAGAGTACCGTTTCAAAGAAAATAGATGCTGATTCAGCCATACTCATCGGCAAATAATCATCTAAAAAAGATGTAGATTGTTCAAAACTCATATTATAAAAATGCCAACCATGTCCTAATACATGAGCCAGCACTCTTACACTATCTATGCTCCCATCATAACGCATGGAGATTCTCGATTCTTTCTCACTGAAAAATGGAGCACAAAACCCACCTGATGGTTTATTCTCTCTCGGTTCAGCATCTATCCATCCACTTTCTATCGCATTACGTGCAAATTCTGCTAATTCTTCATCAATATTTTTACATGCATCATAAACGTTTTGTACTGATACTGAAAAAGGAATAGTAACCTCATTACTTTCCTTTACTGTCATAAGTTCATGCCATGTAATCGAAGCCTTCCCTTTCTTATACATGTTTAAAGCACTTACTAATTTATCAAGATTTTCTTCTGTCACATTCCACATTTGTAATAATACAGTTTCTGAAATGCCATTCGCATGAAAAGATTGTGTTAAAATCTCTCTATCTTCTATGTCATTACTCTTTGTATTACGCAATCTTCCTATTTGATTTAATACAGTAGCAAAGATTTCTTTTTCTTTATTTAATGCATTTGTAAGTAACTCGAATACTTCTAATCTTTCCTTTTCATTATCACTATTCATTGCAATAGTATTTGCTTGTCCAAAGGATAATAGTTTATTATTGTGCTCTATTTCTATTCTATCCCGTAATTGTATGTACATATTTTCCCACGCATTAAGTTCATCTTTTATTAACTTAGTATTATCTGAAGTTTCCACTTCATTATGTTTTATTACTTGCTGTACTTCACTTTTTAGTTCCTTCACTTTCACAGTCAATTTAGTAAGGTCAGATGAAATACTTTCTTCAACCGATTGACAGTAGAAATAGTATTCCGCTTTTTCAATAGCTTGTATAAGCTTTGAAAGAACCTCTACATCTTTTGTTACAAAATATTGCTCTTTCAACTCCAAAATCGGAAATAGAATATCCTCATTCAAATACAATCGATTTAAATCCCATCTAGAAATTTCTTGCATTTTTATAGCCGCCTCCTATTTTTACAAATAGTTACAGATATTTCTCCCTACACAATTATATATGAAATGACAAAATTTCGATATCATTAAATATTCAGATTTCTATAAATACATTCGTATTTATACTCTTTTCTTCTACCATTAAGTATCATTCCACATATAAAAAATACTCCCTCTACAAGAGGGCATTTGATATAGGAAAACTTCAAAGATTTTATCTTCATCAATACCATATCGACCGATTATCACAGATTAAAAAATAAAAAAGGATTGATCAAAAGATCAATCCTTTACTCTACTTCATTTAAGAAAAATAACGTTATAACGCCAGGACCTGTATGTGCTCCGATTGCTGCACCAATTGTATTTACGATAAATACTTCACAGCCAAATCTTTCCGTAATTAATGATTTTAATGCTTCAGCTGTTTCTAAGTCGTCGCCATGAGTCATAGCAATTGTTTGACCTTTAAGGTCTTTTCCGCGCTCTTCCATAATATCTACAATTCGGCCAAGTACTTTCTTTTTCCCTCGTACCTTTTCAAGTGGTACAAGTTTTCCTTCTTCCACGTTTAAGATCGGCTTAATGTTTAGTAAACCACCGATAAAACCAGCTACTTTACTTAAACGTCCACCTCTAACAAGGTACTGTAAGTCAGCTACAGTAAAGATGTGCTCCATATGGTTCATTAGAAAAGCGACACGGTTTAAAATATCTTCTTTTGATGCGCCGTCTTTTGCCATTTTAGCAGCTTCTAAAACGACAAGACCTTGACCAAGCGAAGCACATTTCGTATCAATAATTTCTAAATCTAAATCTGCATATGTTTCTTTTACTTCCTCTTTAATGACAACTGATGATTGATATGTACCAGATAGTTCAGATGAAAAAGCTAAATATATACAAGGATTACCTTCTTTTGCATAAGAAACAAATTTTTCTTGGAAAGTTTCAAGTGAAGGCAATGACGTTCTATAAACAGCGCCTTCTCTCATTTTTTGCAATAATGTAACTGACTCTAATGTTACTCCATCTAAATACTCTGTTTCTGCTTCATCATATACACGGAGTGGAATTAAATCAATATCATATGCTTGCAGCAATTCTACTGGTAAATCCGCCGCACTATCCGTAATGATTTTAACACCCATTTTTAAACCTCTATTCTGTTATAAATATAAAATAATAAAATAAAAATAGTACTTTTAAATTATATACGTAAAACTTAAATGAAGAAAGGAAAACACTTTATATTGTATGCACTATTCTTCAAAACTTGAACTATTAATGAAAATTATGCGATTCCAACTACTTTTTTCCTAAAATTATTTTCTATATAATGAAAATAGCGCAAGTTGGCCAAAGGAGGATGCACATGAGTATTCAACTAGCTACATCTAATGATTTAGAATGGATTAATAATCAATATGAATCGATAGGATTTGTAAGAAGTGATTTAAAGAGAGATAAAGTTGCAATTATTACATATAACAACGAGTATGCAGGTGTTGGACGATTAGTCCAAATAGATGCAGATACTTTAGAAATGGGCGGAATTTTTATTCTGCCTCAATTTAGAGGGCTACAATTAGCTGGTGAGCTTGTTTCATTTTTAGTAGAAACTGCGAGAAAATCACAAATACAAGATGTATATTGTCTTCCTTTTGAGGAATTAGAAAACTTTTATAAGAAATATGGCTATACTGAAGTCGATACTACGAAAGAAGCAGTCCATCCAATTATTCTAAAAAAATATAATTGGTGTTTGGAGAACTACGAAAAACACGTTCTACTATTTAAATTGTAAATGTAATAAAGTGAAACTTTAATCAGTGGGGGTTTTACTGCCCTTTAATGCGGAATAAAAAAGTATATTCTCAATCGTTTTTCTATCAGTACTCCTAATCGGAGCCTAAGGATTAATCAAAGATATTTTATCTCTCCTTTTATAAATGGCTGATTAAAACTTAATGTTCCGTCAATACTATAGGTAACATGATTGTATTTCTCCATTCTCCCTTGGAGAGGAGCAGTTAGCTTTTGCTAGCTGCTCTTTTATTTTTTCAAAAAGTTACATAAATATCTTTAATTCCAAACATTCAAAAGATAAAATGTGATAAGATTGTTATGAAGATATTTACCAACTAATAAATGCGCCCTAGACTTATGTACTAGGGTGCATTTATTTTTTAGTATGTAATTCCTTCACTCATCTATTATCCACAAAATAAGTATCATACGCTTTATCAAAAACATATCCTAACTTTTCTGCCAGGTTAGCAGATGTAGTATTCGCTGCGTCCCAGTTTGGATACTTTCCATTTTCTAAGCAATCCAATATAAGAGCTGCACTAACTACAGTTGCCAAACCTTTTCTTCTATGATTGTGATCAGTCGCTACTTCAATTTCAATTCCATCATTATAAATACTATACGAGGATGCACCGCATACAACTTCTCCGTTATATAAAATGCTATAACCTATACCACGGTTTATATAATCTTCTACCGACTGAAATTGACTTGTAAAATCTTCGGAGATCTTATGTAATGTAGGGCTATTTGCGATATGCTCATCTATTCTTTTTAACTCATATCCTTTTGGAAGTATTGATATAAAAGACTGTAATTTTGAACGATTAAAACCTTCTGAATTTCGTTTGAACTTATAGCGTAAAAACTTATCTATTTTTCTTTCATGGAATGTTTCTAAGCGTTGTTTCCACTCTTCACTATTTACGATAACTAAAATTCTTTCAGGAATATTACGTAATAACTCTTCTATTTCTTGCACATTTGGGTCTCCAGCGTAAAATGTGAAAATTCCTACCGTAACTTGTGCTACTGTTGGATTTTCAAGATCATTTACCCAAGCAGTACCCATATGCCCTTGTAAATAAGAAAGTAAAACAACGTTATTGAAATCATTAAACATAGAAACTAGTTTTTTTCTTGTATCCATATCCGCTTCATATATCATTTACATTCCCGCCTTCTATAAAATCAATCTTATTCTAAATCTTTAAGAATCAACTTATATAATTTTTCAATCGACCATTTACCATATAAGCAAACACCTATCAAACTAAATTTTTATATAATTATAAATTATTCGCAAATATAAAATTATTATAACATCTAATAAAAAAAGAGTACCTCACTTTTTTGACTTCAGAATATATATCTTATTATCTAAATGAAACCTATTTGTTGATAAAGTTTTAACCATATATCCAATTAAGCTGAATAAATGTAAGATTAATTTATAAATAAGCTTTTTAAGGGGGATTATAAAATGTCTGATTTCTATTCTCGTCTTTCAAAAAGTGATGCCGCTGTTCTTTTAGTGGATCATCAAACTGGTCTTATCTCCAGCCTTGTGCGTGACTACGGTGTTGATGAGTTCAAGAACAATGTTTTAGCGCTTGCTAATACCGCTAATTTTTTTGATTTACCAGTTATTTTAACAACTAGCTTCGAAGACGGTCCTAATGGTCCACTTATGCAAGAATTAATTGAATTATTTCCCAATGCGTCTAAAATAGCGCGCCCTGGACAAATTAATGCATGGGACAATGAAGAGTTTGTCAAAGCTATTGAGGCAACTGGTAAAAAACAATTAATTATCGCAGGAGTAGTTACTGATGTTTGTGTTGCTTTCCCAGCGTTATCAGCTGTAAAGGCAGGTTATGAAGTGTTTGTTGTAACCGATGCATCCGGAACTTTTAGTAAACAAGTTGCTGATGCTGCCCTAATGCGCATGGCCCACGGAGGAGTCCAATTAATGAACTGGTTTAGCGTGGCAGCAGAATTACAGCGTGACTGGCGAAATGATATTGAAGGCTTTGGAAATTTACTTGCTAAACATCTCCCAAGTTACCAAAATATCATCGGAAGCTATAGGACAGCTCAAAAAGAATTTAGTAAATAATTCAATTCTTGATCAAACATTATATCAGTTTTGGAAAACTTTATAAAAACAATAAAGACTTCTAAGAGCTAATTACATAATTAAAAAAGGGCTGCTTAAATAGCCCTTTTCTTATTTGTTTTACCTATATTATCTGTTACGCCCTTACTATATTTAGATTACTTAAATAGTATTTCCCTAGCTTTACTGAAATAATTTATTGTAATAAACAGTTCTGTAATAGGAAATTACTCTTACCTATTAATAATTAACTTTTAACACTCCTATTAACAAAGCACTTACTTTAATACTACAATCCACCTCATATATGTAAAAACCCTCAATATAATGTAAGAGGGTTAATCAATAGATATGTTATAACTCATTTTTATAAATAAAAGATTCCGTCGCGCCGTTCTTATATACTTTAGTCAATTTAACAACCGATTTGTACGTGTTATCGTCATCCTTTATCATTTTTTTCAGATCTTCTATTTCGGCATTACCAGTTCCACTATCTATTTTTAAACAGTTCGAAATGGAAAGGTATCCACTTGATGCCAATATAAAAATAAAAATTGCATCAGGAAAATTAATAAATAACAATCCGTAGTTTAAAGGATCTCCAGCTGGATGCGATAAAAGCAATCGAAAACCTAACAGTTCAGGCACTTGAACGAAATCCCTAGAAACAATCGCCTCGCCTACTATAGTAATTTGCTTTACTACATTCCCAAGTTCATCTGTAAATTCAGTACATCTAGGTGGATTAATTGTTGTTGCTTGGAAAGACACATTTAATTCCGGATTATTAAAATCGAAAAAGATTCTACTCCCCTCCGTTAAACATTGCGGGCAAACATTTCCTAGCAGGCTAAAGTCCTCTTCAATATATTTAACTTTCGATTTGCAACTACAAACTTTTCCTATTCGGATTGCATCAATTTTTGAGCAATCTACAAAAATAACCTCACTGTCTTCTTGTACGAATGATACAATCCCTTTCATCGCATTAAATGAAAGAAAATAGGATACAACGATTTCGTTTCCTGCTATTACAATACTTTCAACTTTAGTATACGGTTCTAGACTTTGTAAAAATTCACATATACTATTTTGGCAACATCCACAATCACGTTTCGGCTCACAATCCACTTACACTCCATCCCTTCTCTATATAGAATAACTAATACATATATATGAAAGGAAAACAAAAAAGCTTGGACAATATAACTTTAACGTAGGAATATCGTTACCTATTCATAATATTAGTAAGGTAATTACACCAATAATGAGTAAGAACACATAATTTTTACTATAAATACATATAACAATTTCATCTTTCATGAAAAAAACGTTATAATGAAGTGTAGCCTCTACGATTACGTTATAAAGGAGATTAAAACAATGGCTAAAATTAAAGTATACCAAGTAAAAGAAGAAAATATGGAAGTAGTAAAAAACATCATTGATGTTGAGGAACAAAACCCAACTGCTGAAAACTTACAAAATCTATACGCATGTGTATTAGAAACTGAAGATATGGCATTGCCTGAATCATACATTGAAGAAGATATCTTAATCGATTCTATGGAAGTTATGGTTAACGCTTCTCAAAGCAAAGTAAGAGACTTAGGTGCATACGATGTAATCGAAGTTCAAAACAAAGGTAAGAAAACACAAATTTTATTACTTGCAGACGAAGAATACGAAATTATCGAAGGCTAATCTAACACCATACATACGAAAAAGCTCCTTTCCAATTGGAAAGGAGCTTTTTCATTACGCTTTTGATGTTTCGCTCTTTTTATTTTTTTGTTGTTTCTTAATTACCATGCGCTCATTTCCCATAAAGAAAATGAATATGAATGCTAATCCAGCTGGTACCAATGCCCACATGAATGTTTGAACAATTGAACTAGAAAGAGCGTCAATAATCTTATCTAATATTTGCGGAGGTATTTGAGATCTTGCCGATTCTGATAAAATGGCTCTTGAATCCCCTAATTTTGTATTCATTCCCCCGCTCATACCTTTAAACGCTTCTTCTAATTGATCTTGGAAACCTGTTCTTTGGATCATTCCGAAGATTGTAATACCAAGTGTCATACCTAATGAACGAATGAAATTACTCGTCGAAGTCGCAGACCCGCGCTGTTCCATACCGAAGTTGTGAATAGCTGCCATACTTAGTACAGAGAATGAGAAACCGACTCCAAATCCGATAATAATCATATAAACTGTTAATAATGCACGACTTGTTTCTGGCGTTAACGTGCTTAATAAGAATAATCCAATTAGCATAATAACCGCAGAAATAATCATGATGTTTCGGTAGCTAAGTTTAGTTGTTAAAAATCCGCCTAACTGCGCCGTTACGACTGATCCTAACATCATCGGTAAAAGTAATAATCCTGAGTTTGTTGCGGTACCACCGTATACACCTTGAATAAATAACGGAATGTACACAGTTGCTGACATAAACGCAGCTCCGTAACATAAAGCAATAATTGTACTCATTCCGAACAAACGTTGTCTAAACATCTCAAATGAAATGATCGGTTCTTCTACTTTACGTTCAATAAAAATGAATGCAATAATTAAAATAGCGAATCCACCAAATAAACTTAAAATAAAGTTAGAATCCCAATCATACTTTTGTCCGCCAAGTTCAAGTGCAAACATTAAAGAAACTACTGCACCAACTAAAGTAATTGCGCCAAACCAATCAATTTTTTGCTTTCTATGAACTCGTGATTCTTTATAAAAGAATGTAATAAAAATAAGTGCTAAAATGCCAAGTGGTAAGTTAATATAAAATACCCAGTGCCAGCTTATGTAATCTGTAATATACGCACCAAGTAACGGCCCAAAAATACTTGATAAACCAAATACCGCTCCGAATAACCCACCCATTTTCCCGCGCTTTTCAGGAGGGAAAATATCAAAAACGATAGTAAACGCGATCGGCACTAATGCCCCGCCGCCAATACCTTGAATCGCACGATAAATACCTAACTGTGTAATATTTTCAGCAGTACCACAAAGTGCCGAACCAATCATAAAGACGATTAAACCAAAAATAAAAAATCTCTTTCTACCATACATATCTGATAGTTTACCGAATATCGGCATACCTGCCATTTCTGCGACCATATAGGCAGAAACGACCCATACAAAGTTTTCAAGGCCTCCTAAGTCACCAACAATTGTGCCCATCGCTGTTACGACAATGGTATTATCCATTGATGCCATTAAAATACCTAGCAATAAGCCCGCCACAACAAAGCCGAGCTTATTATTCTTCTCAACCATAACCTTGCTCTCCCTCGTACTACTTATATTTGTTTATGTTCTTTTACAACTGCATTACCTTTTTGGTTAAAACTAGTATGATATTCTACAACACTAATTTCACATCCTGGACCAATGGTAACGTTGTTTCCTCTTACTACTTCAGCAATCGTATGCTCTAAATAAATCTCATCTCCTTCAATGATAGACGTTTGGAGGCTTCCAGCATGATTTGTAAATGGAATAAATCTCGCTTTTTTACGAACGGTAATCTTCTTACCGCCAATTTCTCTTACTTTGCTACCTTCATAACGAAGTGAAATTTCAATATTTTCAGCATTAAGTAATCCATCACTTTCAAGGCCACCAGTCAGTGATAGTTCTTCAACTTCAATATCTCCTTTTACATTTAAAGCGCCTTTCACATCTACGAAATCACCAGTTAATTTCCCCTTAACTTCTATCATACCTCTTACTTTTATTTTTTCAATATGAGCATCACTATGCATTTGTGTATTTCCGTATACTTTTACATATTCCGCATCTACATTTCCTTGTACTTCACTATCTCCATACACGACATAACTTTTCACTTTCATATTACCGCACACTTCACTCGTGCCGTACGTTTTAAATTCATTACAGCTCATGTCATTAGAAATCGTTCCTTCACCGCGAATCTTCACTTTATTATAATCTCCGCCTGCTGAACTACCAGAACCATTAACAGTAAGACTATGTTGATGTTCCATATCATTTTCTCCCTTCCATTAAATCTGCTTAATTTCTTTTACATTTGCGCTTTTATCAACAGTAAGAACACCCGTATATTCGATCAGTTCAATCTCACAGTTCGGTCCTACCGTAACATTATTTCCTCTTACCGTTCTTATGTGAGCATAATCAATATCGATATTGTCACCTTCTAATAGTTCAGCCTCTAATTGCATACCAAATACTGATTTAAACAGCCTACTAAAAGTACTTAGTCTATGTTTTACTTTAATCGTTTGACCACCAATTTCTTTCGCTCGACATGTACCGTGAATATTAATATTTATTTCATCAGCGCTTAGTAATCCACCAATTGTAAATTGTCCTTCTGAAGAAAACGTATCCACTTCACAATTACCATCAATTGTCGCTTGACCATTGACTTTAAATTCTTCACCAGTAACATTTCCACCTACCGTACCTTTTCCTGCAATTTTCAAACTGTTTGCCTTCACATCTTGCGTAATTGTTGCTTTTCCATCAATTCGCATCGTTTCAGCATGAACTGTACCGTCGATTTTACCTGATCCACTAATTCTTGCATTGCTACTTTTCAAATTTCCAGTAACGGCACCGTAACCGTTACATTCAAATTGGTCACATTCAACATTTCCATTCACAGTACCTTTTCCGTTTAATTGCACTTTATGAAACTCGCCACCATTCGATGAACCGTAACCATTTATAATCAAATTATCTGTACGCATACTTTCTCCTCCACTACAACAATTTCGTTTTTAATGCTTCGGTATATTTCATAATCGCTTCGCGTAAAACGATTTTAGTGCCTTTTTCAAAAATTAAATCTTCCACGTTTGAAACTAATAAACATGTAGAAATCCCTAACTTTCGTACAATGATTAAATCACAAGTTTTATGTTTAATTGCTTCATAATTTTCACGTAAAACTTGCAAGACCATTTTTCCTTCTTCTAAACTAATATCTCCCGATTGTAATAATTCTTCTAACATGTACACATAAAGAATATCTACAAATTGAAACTCTGCTGTTTTATTCGTTTGTTCTATGAAAAATTGTAAAACTGGTTCTGATGCAATCTCCTTACGTAAAATGTCTTCCTTTGTTAAAAGAATTTCTCTCACACTCGGTGAAAACATATTCGCTAGTTCATCAAGTGATAAATCCTCTTTCATCGTTTGGATTTTATCAATACGCTCTAATATCTTTTCTTTCGGAAAAAATGTCTCTTGACCCGTGAATGTTGACTTTCGTACAAACCAATCTTCCGGTATTAAATTTTTTCTTTTCCACCTATATAACTGTCCGTATGAAATGCCAGTTAGTTCTAATAAATCTTTTTTTGAAATCAAATCTGTACTCAACTGTATAACACTCCTTCCTGATAACAATGTAACATAACACTGTTACGCTGTAAATAGACTTTTATCACAAGTAGCGTAACAATGTGTAAAACAAACCTATTCCCACATACAAAAAAGACTCTTACACATCTTATGAAAATGCGCAAAAGCCCTTATATATCAAGATTTAAACCAAATATTATAAAAATCAATCCAACCTTGTGAATTAATCATTATATTTTGGACTTTTTCATGTGTACTTACCTCTTGTTTATTACGATACAAAGGAATAATATGAATTTGACGTAACAAAGTATCCTCAATATCGCGTAACAATGTAACTCTTTTCTCTAATTCTTCTTGTTTAAAATAAATAGACAACTTTTCATAAAAGTCCATGTTGCTTTGTCCATGAATAAAACTATTTTTTGTAAGAAACATATATAATAGACTATCTTCTATTCGTTCGCTTATTGTGGCACTATCATGCATCATATCAGCCTTTTGTATCGTACTTACTTCCAATAGCTCTTCTATATCAAGAAAATTATTTTCTACACGAATCCCGTACTTCGCACACTCTTTTTGTATCCATTGTGCATCTTCAACATGATCTCGTCCTGTAAATGTGTAGAGCTGTAGCACTTCATTATGATAAGTACTCCTTTTAATTAAACTTTCTACATCTTCCTCAATCTCTACAATGCTTTCACCTGCTAATATTAGTTTCTTTGCCACTTCTCCACGTTCTCCGCCGAGTTCTTGAACGATTGTATAACCATGAATGATTTTATATAACGCTTTCCGAAATAACTCATCTTGCATTGGTCCTTCTTTCGTAAGATTACATGTTATATATGTCACGTTCGACTCAAGCCGAGACAATTCTTTATTATGTTTTTCTTTATCTTTATACTGCGCCTTTACTAAAACATCGTATGTACTTACACCTTGTTCTACATTCCACAACTCAACACGATCTAAAAAAGGTCTTTCACGAAAATATAAAGGATGACCTTCTAAAATGAACAGATTTTCATTACTTTTATATAATTGAAAAGGCCCTGTTCCAATTAGCTCTCCTGCTTCATCTTCATTCACGATAGAACACTGTTCTGCACTTATCATATGTAAAAACATTTTATTTTCCGTATGTAATTGAATTTCGACAACATAGTCATCCACTGAACGGATACTTTCAACGTGTTGTAACATCCATGCGTGTGCATTATTTTCCAGCTTCATAAATCGATTCAATGAGTATATAACATCATGTGCAGTAAGTTGTTTTCCATTCTGAAAGTGAACTCCTTTTCGTAAATAAAACGTCCATATTTTTTCAGCGTCATTATATTCCCAGTGAAATGCCAGTCTTGGCTCTATAATGTTTGTATTACCGTCTACATACACGAGTGTGTCGAATATATGTTTTACCATATGACATTCTGAACGCATTGTAGCGTATACAGGATCTAATGTGATATCTAAATTCATTTGTACTTGCAACCGGAGTACATCTCTTCTCCCTTCAGATGTCATTTCAATCTTATGACCAAATATTGAATCCACCCAGCAGTGATATTCTCCCTTTACTGACGGAAAATGTGAGCTATAGCGTTCCACAAATATGCTTCCGCTTTTCACATCCCCTTTTTTCGTTATTTCTTTTCCTCTATCTAAAATTAAAGATATCGGGTGCTTTTGAAATATTAACTTAGAACGATTTCCCCTGCCGCGACCTGGAAACCACTTGATCCAATTTAACTCATCTAATTTTTTTATAATTAATTTACTATTACGCTCTGTACAAAATAATGTTTCAGATATATTTTGCACTGTTACTTCCAATCGTTCTCCCTCTTTTTTCCCTTTTCCATAAGCAATCCATAGTTCAATGTATTGATCTAAAATAAACATCATAATCCCCCTAAAAGGTGAAAAATACTCCCTATTGTTTCTACCCTTTTTCCAATTCTTCTTTCATCTTATCATTTCAATATAGAAAGGAGGAATTAATATTGAATTATCTCTTACTTCGTTACAATAAACCTATTTTTATTAGACTGTGTGGTGAATTATTAACCCGAACGACTGAATCTATGCTAGCTATCATTATGATTATTTACGTTAATAAAATGTTAAACGGCAATGTAATAATAACTATGCTGATTTTCGGATTACAGCCACTTTCAGACATTTTATTTACACTTATTGCTGGAGGGATTACTGATAAATATGGTCGAAAAAAGATTATGTTACTCGGCTTATTGCTACAAAGTGTTGCAATCGGTAGTTTCGTTTTCGCTCAATCCGTTTTTATATTTGCACTGTTATATGTCATTAATGGCATTGGCCGTTCCTTATATATTCCGGCTCAACGTGCACAAATTGCTGATTTAACAAAAAAAGAGCAGCAAGCAGAAATTTTTGCTCTTCTACAAACGATGGGAGCAATTGGATCTGTAATCGGCCCTTTAATCGGTGCAAGTTTTTATAATACTCACCCAGAATATTTATTTATCGTGCAAAGCGTAACCCTTACGATATATGCCGTTGTTGTTTGGACACAGCTCCCAGAAACCGTTCCACCTATAAGTAAGTCAAAACAAACAGTTGAGGCAAGTTCACCAAAGCAATTTGTTTTTAAACATTACGCCATATTCGGTCTTATGGTTTCTACACTTCCTATTAGCTTTTTTTATGCACAAACTGAGACGAATTATCGTATTTTCGCAGAACATGTATTTCCTAATCTCGTATTCATACTCGCATTTATTTCAACATGCAAAGCCATTTTGGAAATCATTCTACAAATCTTCCTCGTAAAATGGTCTGAACGATTTTCTATGGCGAAAATCATCCTTATTTCTTATACCTGCTTTACAATAGCTGCAGTTGGCTTTAGTTATTCAACGACGATATTGTCGTTATTCTTCACCTTACTCTTTTTAGTCATTGGAGAAAGTATTGCTCTAAACCATTTATTACGATTCGTTTCAGAAATTGCACCTCCTGATAAACGTGGGTTATATTTTTCAATTTACGGTATACATTGGGATATATCTCGAACGTGTGGACCAGTTATTGGTGCAGTTTTATTAAGTAAACTAAGTGGTAGTATGCTTTTTTATATTTGCGCTTGCTTCTTATTAGTTGGGGGCATCGTTCAAGCACTGTTTGTTCAACATTTGGAACGTAAAAAAATCGTGAACCATCCTACACATAATTTATAGGTTACTACTTTTTCAGTAGGTCAACATTCCTTATTGGATGCATGCAAAAAAACAAAAGTGAAGTATTTCGCATATGAAAGGAGAAGTTCCTTGTTTACAACTAAAAACACCTCACTTAAAGAAAGTGAGGTGTTTTTGAAATCACTTAATTTCTTATCCTGCCATTTTATTAATACTATCCTCTGGTGAAAATACGGAAATATGATCTACCTTACCAGTCGATTTTGGAATGACAAATTTTAATTCATACTGGTTATTTACTTTGTATACATATATTTTGTCTTCACCATTCTCTTTAACTGAAGATGGTTTTCCTAATGCTTTTTCAATTTCTTGTAATGTAATCGATTTCAGTTCTGCATGATATGAGCGTACATCAAAAACTTGTGACCCTTTATTAAATCCAAAAACAACATTTTTATTTGTAAAAGTTGCATATATTCCGTTCCCTGCTTGTTCGGTTTTATTCGCTTTCCCCCATGCTTTTTCTATTTCTTCAATATCCCCTGTATGGGCTCCAAATGGTACATTAGGTACTTTTCCTTCTTTTGCTAATTCAAACAAATCTTTAACGTGGTTAATCGATTTTTGATTAAATGTTCTATTTTTCGAATCTGGCTCAGTTGATGGTTTTGTTGTTTTTTCATTACTTGGTTTTGCTTCAGGATTTTTCTGTTCTTCTGAAGAATTGCTTTGTTCATTTTTATTATTTTCCAAGGTCGGATTTGTTTCCTTTTTTTCGTCTGTCCCTTTACATGCTGCTAGCGCAAACATGCATGCTAAAGCCAAAAATAACATGACTATTTTCAAATACCCTTTCATCATTTTACCCCCTATTGCATCTTATTCATTTCGATAACCAACCCATTACACTACTTTTCAAATTATGTTTGTTCCAAAAAGTCAGTGCTTCATTCTCTCCAAAGGCTTGTACAAAATATGTTACAAGAGCTGTTCCTAAAAAGTAACCAAGTCTGTTATATCCGAAATAACTACCTCCCGATAAACGGAACCATTCTTTCTCTTTTTCATCTGTCCATCCTTCAACATAATCTTGTAAAAAACGTTTCTTTATTTTCTCTTCATTTTTTTTATAATATTGTAGCCATGGATCCCCGTCACTATTATATGAATAGTAAACAGACTCATTTAAATCTTTAACGATTTTTTTTGATAAATAAGTTGCAACACCTTCACGATACAAACTTACCGACGCATCGGTCCACTCAGCCCTAGTCCAATCCATCCCATTATTTTGTAGCATAACATTATGATATATATGACCTATTTCGTGAGCAGCAATAACACGAAGATGATTCAAATCTGGAGATAATTTTTCTGCCGCAAAAAATATATCTCCAATGATTTCCCTTTCTACAAATGCATTTGAACCAAATCCACCAACGAATAAATGAAATTTCATATTTACATCAAAGTTATATTTATTACGATATTCATTTGTTACCTCTTGAATAATGATTGGTAATGATTCTGCAATAATACGAATATCTTCTATTTTTGCGGGATATTGTTTAATGGCATTTGAAAGACGTTCTTTCGTTTTAGGACAATGATACTTAAAGTATTCTTCAAATATCTCTGAATGTGAAGTAAAGTATCGATTAAGGACTTCTAATTCTAAATCGTCACTTTCCCATAATTTTAAAAAACTTGGAATTATATTGTTAATCACTGTATTCATCTCCTTATTTAAACCTTCTCTTCTCAATGATAATATCCTCTATCTATAACTTAAAACATGCTGTCACAACAGCTCCTTGAAACAGAAAAAAACCAGTAGGAAGTGATTACTCTTTTCCTACTGGTTGAAATGAAATTAAACGGTAAATCTTAGTTTCTTAAAAAATGTAGCGATAGCGCTTTTTACAGTTTCAAAATTATAAGCAAATGCATTATCTCCACTTAATGATGAAATACATGTTAAACCTGCAGCTTTAATAAAAGCTTTTACATCTACAAGCATAGAATTAACCTCCATGAATTTAATTATAATCATTATAACAGGTGTTTTACGATGCTAACATGAAAGTAATAAATAATCCTACTTAACAAATAAATTTCTATTATTAATTTATCCCGCTATTTGCCGGGCAGTAAGATCCCCACGTGGAAGCAAAGAAGTTAGATGGGGGTAAGGGCTGCCCGTAAAAGCCCGATTGGTAGGGCTAATAATCAGTGGGGATGAACCCCCCCACTGATTAAAGCTTCACTTTATTTAGCTCAAAGTACACCATTTCAATGTCATATAAAAAAGCTGCCCCAAAAGGACAGCTTTAAATATGTATATTACACTTCGATTGACTTACCGTCTTCAACAATATGATAAAGTAAGTGAGCTAAATGATGAATTGGACCATATTCTTCCTCTTCCTCATCTGTTTCACCTTGGTATTCCAGATCATTTAAGTATAGTGCTAAAAATTGATAGTATAGTTTTAAATCAAATCCATAACACGCAGTTGGTTCTTCATGATCTCCTTCATATTGTAACATTAAGTATTGATCATTTCCTTCTGCATCTTCTGCATCAAAGAATACGAAGAAGCCAACGTTTGTATCTAAATCAAATAAATGACGAGTACCTTTTTCAGTTGCTTTATTGAAGTCCTCTTCACTTAATTTATGTACTGTTGTCGCTTTTGCATTATCTTCTTGATGGAAATTTACTGTAAATGATTTCAATGCTGACACCTCCTGATTGTATAATACTAGCATAACATATAAAAAGGACTGCTTACAAATGTAAACAGTCCTGCTACATTCATTTCCGCATTGCTCGTAGTAAAAAACTCACAATGAAGATCAAAATAACCGCACCAATTAAAGCAGGAATGATTGCAAATCCGCCTATTACAGGACCGAAACTACCAAGTAATTTCGTACCAATCCAAGAACCGATAATACCAGCAATAATATTACCAATTACACCACCTGGTACATCCCTTCCAGTAATTAAGCTTGCAAACCATCCTAATAAACCACCAACGATTAAAGACCAAATCATATAATAACCTCCTTTATATTTAACCAATCAAAATATAATTAGAAACAATTGCTTACCATTAGTTATGTGACATTTTTCATAAGTTATTCATGCTGCTCAACTATAAGATTTTTGAGAATAATACACACCGATAAACTATTTTTCGAACTAACGATTTATCCGACTTGTTATTACACACATTAAGGACAATCTGGCTTCAATATTGTTCGCATAAACTCTTCTTTAAAAGCAGGATAGTTAAAACCAACAGCAATTCTCTGAATCGGCCGATCATCAAACCTTGTTGGTTCAGCTATTTTTCTAAAGTCAGCTACACTTTGGCCCCTAGTCACATCATTTGTCGTACTAATCCACACTGCCGATTTTTTATATTCGAAAATACTATCATTTATAAGCGAGACAAACGGTAGTAAATCGTGTATAGGACTTCCACCAATACCCGGATATTCTTTTTTATAAAAATTCTCATAATAAAAATCAATCATTGGTTTAATGAGTTTCGCCTGTCCAGTTCCTTGTTTATCTATTATATTGGCCATTTCAGGCGTAATAAGCGCACCCTGTGTTACATTTAACGGGTATATAGTAGCGTTTTTCGCATATTTCATAACAATATTTGCTGCAATTGGATCACCATAAAAATTCGCTTCAGATACTGGTGTAACATTACCTGGAAATAGGAAAGCGCCGCCCATTATATAATACGAACAAATACGATCCATTATATTTGGATACAATAAAAATAACGTAGCAAGCGTCGTTAGTCTTCCTGTCGCCACAATTATAATATCTTCTGGACAAGGTTCGATTAATTTGATTAATTCACAAAAATTTTCTCGTTTACAAATTCTCATCTCAGGTGGAATAATAGGACCTAAACCGTGATCCCCATGGATTTCAGGGAAAAACAAAGGTTCTTCAGCTGTCATCGGCCTACTCGCACCTTCAATAATTTTCACTTGTGTAGCATAGTACCTTTCTAAAAAATAAACATTTTCCGTAACGATATCTCGTGATACATTCCCGTACTCTGCAACAATACCTAGAATATCTAATTTACATGTTTTATTTGCATAAATTAACGCTACGGCGTCATCAATACCAAAGTCTCCAAAAAAGATGATTTTCTTATTAACTATTCTCACCTCTCTTCAGCATAATCTACTATTATTATTATGTGAAAAAGACAAGGCGGTGAAACAGCGCAAACTAAAAAAGCCGCCTATTTATTGGCGACTTCAATCTTTTTATAAGACAAATATGCTAGTACATTTTTACTTGAATCGTATTTCGGGTTATTTCCTTTTCTTGGCTCTCTCATATGTGTCTTTTCAAATCCAGGAATGTCCGGCATTTTCCCCATAAATTCAAGCATTTCTTCCTCAGTACCTTCAATGCGTACACGAATCATTATAACTATTCCTCAATTCTCAGTTTCTCTGTACTTAGTATATCGTACTTCAGAAAGACTGCAACACATTTATCTTTTTATTGTTTTACTTTTTTTACATATAAACATAGCCATTTCAGTATAGAACGAATCTACTTTATTATTTTTAAGTTGAATATTAAAATATTCTTTCATTTCGTTTGGTGCTTTCATCATACATTCTGTTAATTTTTCACGCTTTTGTACAGGGACATCCATCATATTACACCACCAGTCAAAATCAAACTTCTTATCAAAAGTAAGACATGACTGCATTTGCAAACCGTTTTTTTCTAATAAAGTAAGCCATTCTGTCTTTTTTAGAGCTCGTTCATGACTTGGGTCCCGCTTTTTTTCTATAAAATTATAAAATGTATCATATTCATTATTTTCTGGCGAAACATTATCTATTAAGATGAACAACCCATTATCCTCCAACGTACGATTTACTTCATAAATAAATTGAGCCGGATTCGTAAAATGATGGGCTGCAATCCGGCATGTAATTGTATCAAAAAAATGGTCTACAAATGGTAAATCCTCTGCGTTTCCTGCTACAAAAGACACATTTTCATGACCATTCTGCTTTATAAAACCTTTTGCTTTTTCTAACATCTGTTCTGTTAAATCAAGTGCAACTACTTCTTCAAACATAGGTGCTAACATATTCGCAACATGTCCGCCACCAGTAGCAACATCAAGAAGACGATTATTATGGCGAGATTCAACTTGTTGAACTACATGCTGTAAGTCCTGTCCTTTAGCATGTATTTTACTATTCACATACTTATCTGCATTTCTGCCAAACTGTTTTTTCACAAGTTCTTCTTTACTCATATTATCATCTTCTTTCTATTGTTATTTACATATACGATTCATATAATTATTACAATTCTCTTCATGTATTTTCAAATCCTCTTTTCATCTCACTTCTCATCACATTTACCTAGCATTAAAATAGCATAATTTTACGTTTTACTATTAAACAAAAAAGGCTACGGGAACTTGTCCCATAACCTGACTAAATATTTATTACATTTTTGTTTCTTCGTATATATCTATATAATATAAATCCTCTTTCAACTTCATAATAACATCTACTTCGTTATAAGTAGCCTCACGAGCATGTAAACCTAATTGATTCATGCCAATCCATATCCACCCAGGTGTATGATATAAAACATCTATGTTAAAATAATCTAATTTAGTAAGCTCCGATGTAATAAATTTATCTTTATTAGCGATTTGTTTATCTAGTAAACCATATTCTTTTCCATTTTCAAATAGTGATATAAATTTCCCTACAATCGGATGTTCACGAACGATAAAATGATATTCCTTTTCCTCTACATTTGCCACAATCAAACGAGAAACAGATAAATCAGCCCCCGAATTCGACATATTTGTTTATTCACCTCCTTATATAGGTTTCTTCGATATAATAACAAATGAATATTCAAATTAAATTAATATAATGTAAAAAATAAAAAAGCTGACTTCCCTATAGAAATCAGCCTTTACAATTTGATCAACTTTATACTTTTACAAATCATTATAATGTTTCTTTTTCCTCATCATTTCCGGAAACTAAACTTCCTATAGCATCTGCTGTTACTTCCACTACAAATTCACAAATACCTGCTACAACTTCTCCAATTACTTCATCCATCTTTTTACCCCCTTATTTTATGTAACTTATTTGTAGTATAAAAGAAATTGATGAATGTAAACTATCGAAAAAGGTGACATAAACCTTACAGAATTGTAAGCTCTTTCATCCCTTTACCTCCCCCCTTTGAAACTCCAAGTATTTTTAGAAGACATATAGGCCATCATAATATGAAGCAAGTAATAATCAAGTATAAGGAGGCGTTTAATATGTATTACGTAAAATTAATTAAAGGTCAATCATTCTACGCTTTTGATCATCGTTTCTTAGTGTCTGAAGAAGAAAAGGTTTCAGAGAAAATTTATAATTACTTACGACGCAATGAATTTTTTGAAGTACGTAAAGAAGAATATTCTGCTTAATTACAAAAAGCATTAAGAAAAACATCATCTTATTGTGATATATTCTTGATGCTTTTATGTAAATTACTTCTTTTCAACAATTGTTGTGTACTCTATTAAAATATTCTAGTATTTGTCCAAGCTAATTCATCACTGCTTTCATATTTTAGTATATGAGGAGGTGACGAACATGACTCATATCATTGATTACCAAGCTACTCAACCTATTAGTAAAACTGGTGAAACAACTTTTGCAATTCCAGCTTCTCCAGATAAAGCAATTCTTGCACAAATTAAATTAAAAATTTCAAGAAGAGACGCACGTAATAATCGTGTGGAATTAATTGCTACAGTTGGAGTTGAAGGTATAACTGAGATTTCACAAGTTTTATTCCGAATTTTCCGTGATAACGTTGAAATTTTCAATGCACAAGTAGGTATTGAATCAACAGACTCTGAACAATTCTACGCTCAAACATTTCAAGCTATAGATCAAGATTTAAACTGCGGCACTCATGTATATTCATTAACTGTAGAAAACCTTACTAGTGGTGCAAGTGCAGAAGTTGTTGGTCCTCTATCTTTTAGCGCTTTAGCTATTGGACAAGAGCGTAAATGTTGCTAAGTGAAATTAATGTTTAATTTTGTACTTGAGAAAAGCAAGACGTAGTTATACGTTCTTGCTTTTTTATATTTATCCTTACTTTCTATTAGCTTTAATCATAATTTTTTGCATTTTGATTCACTTATTTCATCAATTAATACATTAAATTTTTGACAAATCAAAAAGATTGAAATCCAATTATGAAACACGTAATATAGACTCTGACTCTAAAAAAGTTCGTATAAAAATACTACATAAATAAGGAGGTTTTATATACGAGTTTTTCATTTTAAAAGACGGAGAGGTTTTATGTTATGTGGCGTAATAAAAACGTTTGGATTGTTTTAATTGGGGAGTTTATTGCAGGTCTAGGATTATGGCTTGGTATTCTTGGCAACCTTGAATTTATGCAAAAATATGTCCCTTCTGATTTCATGAAATCAGTTATATTATTTATCGGACTATTAGCCGGTGTTCTAGTTGGACCTATGGCTGGCCGTGTCATCGATCAGTATGAAAAGAAAAAAGTTCTTCTTTACGCTGGGTTTGGTCGAGTTTTAAGTGTTATTTTCATGTTTTTCGCTATTCAATTTGAAAGTATCGCATTTATGATTGCATTTATGGTTGCTCTTCAAATTTCAGCAGCATTTTATTTCCCTGCATTACAATCTGTAATTCCACTCATCGTACGTGAGCATGAGTTATTACAAATGAACGGTGTACATATGAATGTTGGTACAATTGCTCGTATTGCAGGTACTTCACTTGGTGGAATTCTTTTAGTTGTGATGAGTTTACAGTACATGTATGCCTTCTCAATGGCAGCATACGCCTTATTATTCCTCTCGACTTTCTTCCTACAATTTGAAGACAAGAAATCAACAGCACCAAGTAAACAAGCTGCAAAAGATAATAGCTTTATGGAAGTATTTCGTATTTTAAAAGGAATTCCCATTGCTTTTACAGCACTTATATTAAGTATCATCCCTCTATTATTTATAGCGGGGTTTAATTTAATGGTTATTAACATTAGCGAAATGCAACATGATCCTACAATTAAAGGGTTCATATATACAATTGAAGGTGTCGCATTTATGTTAGGTGCCTTCGTAATTAAACGTCTATCTGATCATTTCAAGCCTGAAAAATTACTATATTTCTTCGCAGTTTGTACTGCTTTTGCACACCTATCATTGTTCTTTAGCGATATAAAATGGATGGCTCTTACATCATTTGGTTTGTTTGGGTTTAGTGTTGGCTGCTTCTTCCCTATTATGTCGACGATTTTCCAAACGAAAGTTGAAAAAAGTTATCACGGTCGCCTCTTCTCATTCCGTAATATGTTTGAGAGGGTTATGTTCCAAATCGTCTTACTTGGCACAGGGTTCTTCTTAGATACAATTGGGTTACAATATATGGTTCTCATCTTCGGAGTCGTTTCATTATTGATTATTTCTATTTCCCTTTCTAAGCAGAAAGATTATGAAAAACAGCATTCGCAATCTGCGAATTTATAAAATAAACAAAGAAGTATGGATATAATATTGAATCCATACTTCTTTGTTTTATAATACGCCTATTTATTACGTTTATTGAAATTACCTAAAGGAGTATCCCCCTTTTATTTCGAATAGATTATAAAAAGTACTCTTCATAAAAGGAGTGGTAAAGTGTCTGATGGCATCGAAGTATTTATTGTCCTGCTCTTTGCAATTGCTCTGTTTAGCATCCTAAACTTTTTAGCCATTTCCTTATCTGGACATAGTTTAAAAAAAAGAATCGTGGCAGGTTTCATATTTTTACTACTGACTCCCATTATCTTTTTGACTATCACAACATTTGCTTCTATATTCGATAAAGCAGGATTTGGTGCAGGTACTTTAGCCTTTATGATTGCAAGCGTATATATATTAAATGGAATAGTGATCCTGCTTTCCTCTTTATTTATCCTTAAAAAAGACATAACGTAGGCTATAGTACTAGCATGAATCTGACTTTACACTAGATTCATGCTTATTTAATTTCTCCTAAATTTTTATATGAAATTAAATAATTCTTTAAAAAAATTTAAACTTTATTTATTATAATATCCCTATCGTATTCGAACGTTTATTCAAATTTAAAAGAAAGGAGCACAAAATGAAAAAGGTTCTACTTACAATTCCTATACTAATCATCCTACTTAGTGGATGCAGCAATAACGATATATACGGTTCTTGGGAAGTCGTTGACAATAAAAATGGTGAATGCCCTGTATATTATAAATTTGAAACAGTTGTCAAAAAAGAAAATAAAGAGGAAATTGTGCAAAATTTAGTAGAAATGCAAACAACAAAGAATAAAAACGATTTATATAAAGGCTCATTTGTCAAAAATTCTAATGTATATCACATTGATTATGGTAATTCATTTACATCAGAGCAAACTTTAAAAGTTGCCGACGATACATTAAATGTATACTTTTTGACAGCTGAAAAATTATGCACGTATAAAAAGAAATGATTACATTTCAGAGGAAACGCAGAAAATATTTTCTGCGTTATTTCACTTTAGAAATCTTCCACAAATACTTAATAAAAACTATAAAATAACTTAAGTTATATAAAATGAATCATATAATAGATATTTCAATTAACACGTCTACGCTATTTACATCGATACTTTTTCAAAACAGGCTAATCCTTCCTCTAAATTTGTCAATCGTTTTAATTTTCATAAAAAAATGATAAAATGTAAACATGTGTTTTCAGAATAATTAAAAACGCAGAATGAAAGCACTGTTTTTAGGAGGGGTTTTGATGACTTACACGTTAGCAACTAGAATGAAAGCATTCCAATCTTCTATATTTAGTGAATTAGGGGCCTATAAAAAAGAAAAAATTGCAGCAGGTCATAACATGATTGATTTAAGTATCGGAAATCCTGATATGCCGCCCGCTGATTTTGTAAGAGAAGCAATGGTACATACAGCGAGTGAAAAAGAGAGCTACGGATATACATTATCAGGTATTCAAGAATTTCACGAAGCTGTAACTGAATATTACAATAACACTCATAACGTTTTATTAAATGCGGATAAAGAAGTTTTATTATTAATGGGTTCACAAGACGGGCTCGTTCATTTACCTATGGTTTATGCAAATCCAGGTGATATTATATTAGTTCCTGATCCAGGATATACAGCTTATGAAACAGGTATTCAAATGGCTAGTGCAACATCTTACTACATGCCTTTAAAGAAAGAGAATGATTTCTTACCAGACTTAGAAGTCATCCCTGAAAAAATTGCCGATCAAGCGAAGATGATGATTTTAAACTTCCCAGGGAATCCCGTTCCAGCAATGGCCCATGAAGATTTCTTTAAAGAAGTAATCGCATTCGCGAAAAAGCATAATATTATCGTTGTCCATGATTTTGCTTATGCTGAATTTTATTTCGATGGTAATAAGCCAATTAGCTTTCTCTCTGTACATGGTGCTAAAGAAGTTGGCGTAGAAATCAATTCTTTGTCAAAAAGTTATAGTTTAGCTGGTAGCCGTATTGGATATATGATTGGAAACGAAGAAATTGTTCGTGCACTTACTCAATTTAAATCCAATACCGACTACGGTGTATTTTTACCAATTCAAAAAGCGGCATCTGCAGCACTAAGAAATGGCGCTGCATTTTGTGAGAAAAACCGCGATATTTATCAAGAACGGAGAGATACTTTAGTCGATGGATTCCGAACATTTGGCTGGAATGTCGATAAGCCAGCTGGTAGTATGTTTGTCTGGGCTGAAATTCCACAAGGATGGACTTCTCTAGACTTCGCTTATGCATTAATGGATCGTGCGAATGTCGTTGTTACACCAGGTCACGCATTTGGACCTCACGGAGAAGGCTTCGTACGTATTGCACTCGTTCAAGATAAAGAAGTGTTGCAACATGTTGTTGAAAACATTAGAAATAGCGGCATTTTCGTCCTTGAAAAAGTAAATGAATTAGTTAAAAATTAGTTCCCACTCCCCTGCTTAACTTTAGCAGGGGTATTATTAATTGGAGGTACTTTCATATGCATATTAAAGACACACTTCCCCATCGTTATCCATTTTTAATGATTGATAAAGTAACAAATGTAAAACAAGATGAATTCGTTACAGGATATAAATTCATTACAAATAACGAATGGTTTATAAATGATAGTCACAAACATATGCCTCATATGTTAATTGTAGAAGCACTTGCTCAGCTTAGTGCATTTGTACATACAAGTGATTCTGAAGGACTAGGATTCCTCTCCTCTTTAGATGGAGTTGAATTCCATGGAAAAGCATATCCCGGTGATAAACTTGATTTACATTATGAGCTAACGCGCAATCGCCGAGGTTTTGTTCTTGGTAAAGGTATTGCAACTGTAAACGACCAGCCTATTGTAACTATAGAAAAACTATTAATATATCAAGCAGATTAAAGTGTTCCTTATATCAGTTGGAAATATCTATTCTCAACCAATTAAATAAATAGGAAAACATATTACGTAGTTAGGAGCAGGAAAATGGAACGTACTATCGGTATCGATGCTGGAGGCACATTAACGAAAATAGCTTATTTTAACGAAAAAAAGCTACTAACTTTTAAAAAATTTTATTCTCATGAACAACATAAAATAATAGATTGGATTAAAAACAACAATGGCATAAAACAAATATGTATTACGGGTGGTAAATCGAAATTATTACAGCAACTGCTTACAGGTTCATATAAAATAATAGAGCTAAACGAATTTGAATCTACTCTTGCAGGTGTCCAATACATATTAAAAGAAGAAAAACATACTATAAACAATTTTATTTTAACCAATATCGGTACAGGTACTTCTATCCATTACGTTTATAATGAACAATATATTCGCGCTGGTGGAACCGGAGTTGGCGGTGGGACTATTATGGGACTTTCAAAATTGTTAACAAATATAGATCATTTTGAAGATGTAATCCCTCTAACAAAAGTAGGCTCTAGAAAAGAACTAGATATTACGGTTGGAGATATTTATGGTGGTATTCTTTCCCCTATCGATAATAACTTAACTGCTAGTAACTTCGGGAAAGCAGCTATTACAGAATCAAATAATAGTAGCTCCGATATACTAGCTACTGTACAAGGACTTGTCGGTGAAGTCGTTACTGCATTAAGCCTTCAATTCGCTGAAACAAAAAACATTGAACATATTATTTATATTGGTTCGACTTTATGTAATAACGTACAACTTCAACATATTATTAGTAGCTACACCGAATATCAAAATAAAACACCAATCTTTTTACAAGATGGTGGTAATAGCGGTGCAATTGGTGCATTACTTCATGCTACGAAATAAAAAGCTGACTTTTGTCAGCTTTTTAGAAATGGCACTTCAAATTCAATAATTGATTCCCCGTTCTCTCCAATTCGCTCCACGCTTATTCTATCAATCACACAATTTAACTTCCCATGAAAACTAGGAATCTCCTTCACTACTTCAGCAGCTAACACGGCACTTTCTTTTCTTCCGACTGTTACATGCGAGATGTACGGAATGTCTTCTTCCAAAAATTGTAATAAAGGTCCTGTATATAGAATATTATGTAGTTCCTCTATTTGTTCTTTTCCCCTTTCAACTCGTAAAAACAAATATTCTCTTTCACTAGTAATTTGATTCTTAAATTCAATTTCTATATTCTGTATCGGTTTTGATACATTTATAATATGTAATTTCAGCTCATCATTTGAAATCGAACTTTCAAATGGGAATACAATTGTAATATGCGGTGGAATTAATCCAAATAAAGGATCATGTTTTTGCCTAATGTTCTCGATTTCGCTAATGAACATGTTGTTTAGAAAAAGTAAAATTGTACGCATTTTGATACTTCCCACTTTCTCGCGTAGTTTTTATATTTATCATATTGAATAGTAACTTGCACTTCAACAAATTATTTCGCTTACACATAAAAACAAAAAACTTCTCAAATAAGAAGTTTTCATATAGCATGATTATTATTTTCCCGCCAAACTATTCTAAACTTTATATAACAAGCAATTCTCCATGGAATAATATACGAGACAGCAACAACGTAAAATAATAAACCAATCGTTTGTTGATCTAAATCAACGATAAATTGTCTTGAACCATATCTTAAAACAACAAGCGCAATAAAAGTAATTAAAAAAGCTGCACTTTTTTTCGTATAAATATTCCCATCATCTCTTCGCTCATAATTTGTTAATACTATAAGCGGCACAGCAAAAAGCACACCAATAAATACCGCTATAATTACTTGTAATATAGCTGGATGTACGGGACCTAAAAACCACACTATACCTGGTGTTAAAAATAGTAATGGCCATAAAATACGTTTTCCCGATCCCTTTATTGGCTTATGCATGGAGCGATAACGACGCCAAAATATTAGTAGTGCAATGCATAAAAAGACGGTTATTAGTGAGGACGTGTCTCCCATATATTTTCCTTCTCCCTAAAAGAATAATCTATCACTATTTTAAACTGTTCGTTCAAATGATACTTTACGAATAAATATACTACTAGTTATGATATAAAGAATTGTTAATCCAATTGAAATAACAATAAAATAAGGGATATCTATTAAAGATACATCATTTGTAAATAACAATCCTTTTATCCCTACTTCTCCATACAGCACACTATTTGTTGAAAGGAAAAGCGACCCACCAATCATGAGACCAATCCATTGAAATCTTTGCTTAAAAATTACTACTACTTGAAAGAAACATGCTATCGTAACATAAAATAAAAATTGTAAAATAAACTGTTGTATTAATTGCTCTCCAAAGTTAACATTTACTAAGTTATATTTTATATCTTGTAAAAACAGTATTTGAAGGAATGAAAACAATGCGGATTGCAACACAATATAACAAATCGCTCCGATAAAATATTGTATTCTCGTTATACCAAATGAAACTGCTAAACGAAATAAATCATCTTGAACAATGAAAACACTCCCTACTATAAAAATCATAATTGCAATTGAAGGATTATTGATAATTTCGGGTAAATAACCAACTTTCGCTTCATTTAAATGAGCAGCATATAAAGCTCCTTTTATTAATAAAGCTAAAATCCAAAATATTAAAATTGCTTTATAATGAAAATTTATATGTAACCTCAATTGTTTCATTAACATCGTCATTCCACTTCACCACCAGTCATGTGAATAAATAGTTTTTGTAATGTAATTCTATCAATTACTAAACCTTCTTTTTCAAGAGAGTAACAATCTTCATTAGAAAGCTCTTCCCATATAACAGCAATACCTTTATTCCCATAAATTTCTTTATTTATAACTTTTTTATTAATCAAGAACTCCTCCACTTTACCTTTTTGCCCTGAAATAATATGACCTTGTTGCAATAAATCTTCCACTGTTGATTGAACAACAAGTGCACCTTCTTTTATGATAATTACTTCTTCAATAACATGGGTTACTTCTTCTACCAGATGTGTTGATAATATAATTGTTCTGGGATACTCCCCGTAATCTTCTAGTAGTAAACTATAAAATAACTCACGATGTGCTGCGTCTAATCCTGTAGTTGGTTCATCAAAAATAGTAATTGTCGCTCTGCTTGCTAACCCTTTAATAATTCCTACAACTGTTTGCATGCCATGAGATAGTTTATGGTATTTCTCTGTTATATTAAGCTGAAATTTACCCGCCAGTTCTTCTGCAAACTTCTGATCCCAATTTTTATAAAACATGTTACATATCTTAAAAATTTCTTTTACTCTATAACTTAAATGAGACTCTTCTTTTACTCTAACGAAACAAATATTTTGCATTGCTTTACTATTTTCAAATACATTTTCACCAAATACAGTTACGCTTCCACTACTTGAAGTAATTTGTCCTGCTAGTAAATTTAATAAAGTCGTTTTCCCTGCTCCGTTCCTTCCAAGCAAACCATATATTTTATGCTCTTCCAATGAAATCGTTACTTCATTTACAGCTATTTTCTTTTTATATTTTTTCGTTACATCTTTCGTTTCAAGTGCAATCATTCCTCTTTCCCCTCCTTCGTAATCTTTTGAATCATATCCATCAATTCATCTTTTGATATTTCTAGTACTTTCGCTTCTTCCCACACTTTAGGTAAATATTCAGTCATAAAATTATTTTGTCTTTTTTTAAGTACAACTTCTTTTGCTCCTTTTGCAACAAACATCCCGATCCCTCTCTTTTTATATAAAATCCCCTCATCCACTAATACATTCACCCCTTTAGCTGCAGTAGCCGGATTTATTTGTAACATCTTCGCAAATTGATTTGTCGATGGAACTTGTTCTTCTTCAAGCAATATGTCTTTTAAAATATCAGATTCAATCGTTTCTGCAATTTGTATGTATATTAATTTATTTTGTTCTAGAGTCGGCTTCACATTTTCACCACCTTAGGTTCATAGGTTCATTACTTATGTAATTAACCATATCACATAGAATTATTTTTTTCCATAAATTTCTTTTACAAAAAAAGAGAGTCATTCAATTAAGAATGTCTCTCTTTCTAAAAATTCGAAGTTTCAACTCTTGTTCTCAAATTCTTTTCATTTATACCATTTTGACAAAAATTAAACTGTTGTCCCTCAATACATTTTGTACGATCTACTACTTGCCCTAAATGATAGCTTGTATGCTCAACTAAATGTAATAGACTTTGAAGATCAATATGCCTTTTTTCTTCCCAGACCTGTATATATGCTTTGCCCCACTCATCAAATATTTCTTCAACAGTTTTTAACAAAGCTTCAGAGCTTATTTGTTTCACTGGAAAATATTCTTCAATTCCATTTTCAAAAACTATATTTGGATCCTTATAACGCCTTGTATTTCTCTATAAATGTTCACAAATATGTAGTACGATTCCACCAATTGAATTAACAGAGGTCTCTTGTTTCCACAAATCTTCTTCACTAACGAGCCTAATTGCCTGTACTAATTTAGGTAAATAATGATCCTGCATTCTATGATAAGAAATTTTGTATACTAACTCCATCTTCTCCCCTCCATTATTTCAACTGGCTCACTGGATATTTAGCAAATAAAGATTTCCGAAAATCTTTATCTTCCACAAGCATTTTAATTTTTTCTTCATTGCCGTTAAAAAACTTTATAACTTTATTTTTATCCCATATATCTTTTTCTTTGTATAAATGCTAGTTTAAATGTACACATTAACACTTGAATAATCATGTACATTTTC
>NZ_JBMDKC010000129.1:0-13068 GCF_057809515.1 Bacillus sp. FG16 | reverse complement strand
TTGCTGATCCTACGAAGTCACCTTTTGTTACTTGTAATACTTGCTCTTTCATATCATTTATCCTCCCTTTTCATAAGTTATCTATATGTAATTTCTAAGAAATGTTTATTTCATAGTTTTTATGTTAACGTTACATTAAATTCGATAACGTAACGTTTGTAACATTAATGTAACATAACTATTGTTACGTTGCAATATAATAACGTGAAATTTATTACACTTTTTTTACGTTTTTTTATAATAATCCCCAAAAACCTTTATTTAATGCACTTTTCACTAAGTTCATGTTTGTAACATTCGTGTAATATTACAGTCATAAAGTGAAATATAGTCATACTCCTCTCTATTTTTGTTACAAACAGTTTATTCAGTGACACTAAACCTATCTAATCTTTACTTACTTTTAATATGAGATAAAATACCGTCTTTCCAAGATAAGTTTATATGTTTCCTCTATATAACTATGTATAATAAAAACAAAGAGGTGGTCATTTTGAAATTAATCGCATTAGATATGGATGGTACACTACTATCATCTAATCTTGAAATCTCCAAAGAAAACCTACAAGCAATCCAAACTGCACAAGAAGCTGGTCATATTGTAATGATTTGTTCTGGTCGTGCGAAAGAGGATGCTTTAAAGCTATTGGAAGAATATAAATTATCTCTTCCAGTCGGAGCAAGCAATGGGGCTATTGTTTATGTGGATGGAAAAGTAATTAACTCGCGTTGTATACAAAACGACAAAGTGTACAAACTTGCAAAATTACTAGAATCTGAAAGTTTCCCATATAAGTTATATACAAATAAAGGAGTTTATTCTCCATATACATGGCAAGATCAAGTGATGCAAGCGTTCGAAGAAAATAAGCAGGCGCTTGATGTTACATTAGAGGAACTTGAACGAATTACAGAAAAGCAAAAGAAATCGAACTTAATTACTGATTTCAAAAAAATAGAAGATGTTGTAAATAACCAAGAACTAGAAATATCTAAATTCTTCATTTCAACATTTAATGCAGCGCATCGCGCACAGCTATTAAGCGTGTTACAAGAAGACGCTGATATTATGGTTACAGCATCAGCTCCTACTAACTTAGAAATTATGGATAAGAATGGACATAAAGGAAACGGGCTACAGCAGATGGCAGCTCATTTTAATATTCCTATTGAAGATACAGTTGCTATTGGTGATAATTTTAATGATGTACCAATGTTAGAAGTAGCAGGCTTATCTGTTGCAATGGGCAACGCTGAAGAAGATGTAAAAAAACTATGTGATGTTGTAACATTAACAAACAATGAACATGGTGTTGCTCACGCAATCGAGCAATTTGTATTGAAACAAACTTCATCTAGTAAATAAAAAAAAGGACTCTTTCCATTTGAAAGAGTCCTTTTTTTATACATGATGACAAGAAACAAAATGATCATCACCAACATTACGAAATTCTGGTATTGTTTTTTTACAAACATCTGTTGCAAACGGGCAACGTGTATGAAAACGACAACCCGAAGGTGGATTTGCTGGACTTGGAATATCCCCTTCTAGTATAATTCGCTCTCGCTTCACTGTTGGATCTGGTATTGGAACGGCTGATAACAATGCTTTTGTATACGGATGTAGCGGATTGGTAAATAACTCATCACGTGGCGCCGTCTCCACAATCGTACCTAAATACATAATTCCGATTTTCGTACATAAATGTTCTACTACACTCAAATCATGTGAAATGAATAAATAAGATAATCCCTTTTTCTCCTGTAACTCACTAAATAAATTAATAATTTGTGCTTGGATAGATACATCTAGTGCCGCCACAGGTTCATCAGCTACAATGAATTCTGGATTTAACACCATAGCCCTTGCGATTACGATACGCTGACGTTGTCCACCAGAAAACTCATGGGGATACCGGTCAATATGATAAGGAGCTAAGCCACATAACTCCAATACTTCAATTACCTTTTCACGAACATTTTCTTTCGTCGCTAATCCGTGGGCCAACATCGGCTCTCCAAGCGCTTCTCCAATTCTCATTCTCGGATTTAATGAGCTAAATGGATCTTGAAAAACGAGCTGCATATTAGGGCGATGTTTTCTCAATTCATCCTTCGATAAAGAATGAACATCTTTCCCTTTAAACTTCACTTCCCCCTCCGTTTTTTGAATGAGACGTAAAATTGTTTTTCCTATCGTTGTTTTTCCGCTCCCTGATTCGCCAACGAGACCAAACACTTCGCCTTTATTAATAGTAAAACTTACTCCATCAACTGCTTTTACATGTCCGATCGTTCTACTAAATATGCCACCTTTAATTGGAAAATATGTCTTTAGGTTTTTCACCTCTAATAATGGTTCACTCATTGCTCCGCACGCTCCTCATATAACCAGCAAGCTACTTTATGATTTTCATCATTTATATTTAGATTTGGGGCTCCTTTTTCACATATTTCCATACAATGCTCACAACGCCCACTAAAGTAACAAAACTCACCTAAACCAACTAAATTTGGAACTTGCCCTGGAATAGAATATAGTTTATCTATTCGTTTTCCCATTACTGGTTTTGATTTCAATAATCCTTTCGTATAAGGATGTTTTGGATTTTGGAATATCTCTAATACCGGAGCTTCTTCAATAACTTTCCCGCCATACATAACGACAACGTAATCAGCCATTTCTGCTACGACGCCTAAATCATGTGTAATTAATAAGATCGACGTTTTAAATTCTTCTTTCACTTGTCTTAGTAAATCTAATATTTGAGCTTGAATCGTAACATCAAGAGCTGTTGTTGGTTCATCTGCAATTAATAACTTAGGATTACAACTAAGCGCAACAGCAATCATAATACGTTGTAACATCCCGCCGCTCAGTTCATGCGGATAAGAATGGACAATTTCATCAGCACGGGCTATGCCAACTTTACGAATTAACTCAATTGCTTTCTTATACGCTTCATTTTTACTAAGTAATTCATGCTCCCTTAGCGTTTCTACAATTTGCTCACCTACAGTGAAGACGGGATTTAGCGATGTCATCGGTTCTTGGAAAATCATTGCAATATCATTGCCTCGTAAACTACGAAGTTCTTTCTCTTTCATTCCTAAAAGACTTTTTCCTTCATATAAAATATCTCCACCCACTACACTGCCAGATTCAGCAATAAGCCCCATAATAGATAAAGCCGTTACACTCTTCCCGCAACCTGATTCTCCTACTACACAAACCGTTTCACCTTCTCGAACAGCAAAGCTAACATGGTTTACAGCCTTCACTGTCCCTTCCTCCGTTTGAAAGTGTGTTTGTAAGTCTTTTAGCTCTACTACCGCTCTACTCATACCTTCTCACCTACCGTCTCATCTTTGGATCTAACGCATCACGAAGTGCATCACCAAGTAAATTAATTGATACAACTGTTATAAAGATTGCAAAACCAGGCGGAATCCATAACCACGGACGCTTTTGGAAATCAATTAATGAGTTAGCTGCGCTAATCATGTTCCCCCATGATGGTGTAGGTGGGACGACGCCGAGACCTAAGTAGCTTAGCGCGGACTCACTTAAAATAGATCCAGCCACACCCAAAGTTGCTACAACAATAAGTAACGGAAAGACGTTAGGAATTAGATGATGAATGATTTTTCGAGAATCTTTTAATCCTAATACATCTGCCGCTTGCATAAAGGCTTGCTCCCGCAATGTTAAAATTTGTCCTCTCACAAGACGGGCAAGTCCTGGCCATCCTACTAAACTTAAAATAATCATTACAACATATAAACGGTACTCCGATGGTAATTTCCATTCTGATAAAATTGCTCCCATTATAATAAGTAGCGGTAATCCTGGAATGGACATTAAGACATCTGCAACACGCATAATTAAATGATCTACAACTCCTCGATAAAAACCAGCAATGGCTCCTAATAGAGCACCTAGTATAACGGATAGTAGCATCGACGCTAAACCAATTGTTAATGAAATACGCCCTGCTTGCATAAGTCTAGTTAAAATGTCCCGTCCCAACTGGTCTGTTCCAAGCCAATGTGACAGGCTGGGTGGTTTATTAATCTGTGTTACTTGTACTTTCCCATCAGCATACGGTGAAAAGATTGGACCGATAAAACTAAATAAAAACATAAATATTAAAACGTATAAGCCACACAGTGCCATCTTATTTTTCTTGATTTTTTTATACGCTTGGCGCCATGGTGATGATTCATTTCTCTTTTTCCGTTCTTTCTTTTTCTCTATTATGGGTGTAATAGTCTCCATATCTTTCCCCCCCTTACTTCAATCGAATTCTTGGATCAACAAACGCATATACAATATCAGCTAAGAAATTAGCCATAATCGTTAAACAAGAAAGAAACATTGTAAAGGCCATTAATACCGTATAATCACGGAAGTTTAATGCTTCTAATTGAATACTCCCAATCCCTGGCCAATTAAAAATCTGTTCAATAATAATAGCTCCTGAAAATAAACCCGGTAATTCAAAAGCGAGTAATGTAATTGCTGGCAAAATTGCATTTTTCAATGCATGTTTATAAATAACGGTCCTTTCTTTTAAACCTTTTGCACGAGCAGTACGAATATAATCTTGCCTAATAACATCCAACATGCCGGTTCTAAAATAGCGTGTTAACGATCCTACACCAAGAAGCGTTAAAATAAATACAGGTAGAATCATATGACGTAATACTTCTAATATGTATGCTATCCCTGTTGAGTTACTCCCAATATCAATCATGCCACCAATAGGCAATAACTTTAAATCAACTGCTAATAATTTAATTAAAAATAGTCCGATAAAGAATGATGGAAATGACATTGCTGCAAAGACACCGATTGTTACCAATCTATCAAACCAAGAATGCTGCTTTGTTGCAGAAATAACCCCAATAATAAGAGCAATAATCCAAGTGAAAAATAAAGCTGCAGCAGCAACAATAAATGTATTCCAAATGAATTTATTAAGTAATGAAGTTACCGGTTCTTGGTACTGTAAAGAAAATCCAAAATCACCATGCAAAGCATTCACTAGCCAATGAAAATACCTTTCAATAATCGGTTTATTTAAACCGTACAACTCTCTTAATTCTTGAGCTCTCTCTGGTGTTAATTTTGGATTTGAATCGATATAATCACCCGGTAAGAGTGCAAATAAGAAAAAGATAATAATAGACGTACCAAACAATGTAGGAATCATTTGTAGAAACCTACGAATGATATATGTTTTCACCTTTTGTCTCCCCAATCCTATTTACTTAAAAATAGAAGAACATTTTTTCAAAACAGCTACCATTCCATTGCTGTGCGAAAAAACGTCTTCTATTATTTAGGTCAACCCTTATTGTTCAATAGATAACACTGGTAAATTGGAACTAATGCTATCGTACTTTTCTGGATCAATTCCTTTTATACGTGCATTATGAGCATAAAGTAGTTTACGATAGTTTAATAAAATAACTGGTGGATCATCACTTAACTCTTTATACAGCTCTTTATAAATCGCTTTACGTTTTTCAATATCTGTCGTTCCTATACCTTTTACAATCAAATCATCTACTTTCGGATTATTATAACCCGTATCACTTTTTGGATTAGTTGATAAGTACTCACTTACAACTTCACTTGGATCACTAATTCCTGGTGTTGAAACTGCCGCTAAATCGTAGTCACCTTTTCCTACTTTTGAAAGCATCGTATTAAAGTCCATCAACTCTGGATTTAATTCAACACCAATTTCTTTGTAACTTTCTTTTGCAATCGGAATAAAGATATCATTTGTTTTACCTGTATTTGATGCGTAGTATGTTAATTTTAATTTTTGACCATCTTTTTCACGAACCCCGTCAGAACCTACTTTCCAACCAGCCTCATCCAATAATTTTTTAGCCTTTTCTACGTCGTGCGGATATTTATTAATACCTTCTTCTGTATATGCCCATGAAACTGGAGCAATTGGTACGTTAGCGACAGAGCCATAGCCTTGTAAAGCTGTATCCACATACTTCTTACGGTCTAATCCATAAGTAAGTGCTTGGCGTACCTTTTTATCTTTCAAATACGACTTCTTATTATTTACATAGATATAAGCAATATCACTTGATGATTCAAGATTAATATTTGCAAACTCTAATCCTTTTAATTGGTCTATATTTTCAGGGTTCGCTCTAAACCCACTATAGTCCAGTTCACCTGTTTGGAATAATTGGAATCCAGTATCACCTGATGTAATTTTGTAAATAAAGTTTTTGATTTTTGGTTTACCTGCATAATAATTTTCGTTAGCAACAAAGCGGACTTCTTGACCTGGAACATATTTTTCAAATTTATATGGACCCGCTGCAATTGGTTGCCCATATAATGCTTTTAAATAGTCTAAACTTGTATTTTGTTTATAATCTTTTCCATAATAAGCTTTTGATAGCACTGGGCCACCTAAATTCGTTAGCGCCTGTGAATTAACTTTTTCAGTTGTAATTTTAATTGTCTGTGGATCAACAACTTGGATTCCTTCAATAGAAGTTGCTTTTCCTTCTTTATATTCTTTCCCACCTTTAACAGCATACTGAGCAATATCCAATCCACCTTCATACGCTTTATCATGAAGTAGTGTTAATGTAAATGCTACGTCATCTGCTGTTAAAGGCGACCCGTCACTAAATTTTAAGTTTTTACGTAAGTGGAATGTATATGTTAACTGGTCAGCAGAAATATCCCATTTTTCTGCAAGGTCCGGAACAGGTTTACTTTGTTTGTCTGTTGTTACTAATGACGCAAAAATAACAGACGTTACATTTCCATCCCAACCATTATCTTGGAAATACGGAAGGAAAACTCCCCCTGGCTTAGAAATGGCTGTAATAAAAGTATCTTTTCGTTGATTTGCTTTCTCTGGACTTTTCTTTTTATCTGTAGCTGGAATTGATTCAATCTTAGAGTCTTTTAAATCCTGCTTTTTTACTGGTTCTGTAGAAGCCGTATCCTCCTGTCCCCCACAAGCAGATAACACAAGCGAACTACTCAGTAATACTGAAAATACACCAGCCCATTTTTTTGTTTTTTTCTTCATTGTCCCCACCCTAACTGTTTAATAGTTATACCCTTTGAACTTATAAGCTTATGTATGCCTCCCACAGCAACATTTATAGCCACTCGGAAAAGTCGGTTTTAATCATAAAAAAATAGATATTTTTGAGGGGTAACAATCTTATTCCGACCTTTCCGGTAGACTTTATGGTTATTAGCTTATATCGTTCAGTATATTTTGTCAATTCTTTCTAAATAAATATTTTGAGAATTTTCCCAAAATTATCCCTCTACATTTATACTTTAAGAAAACTCAGCTATAATTCGTATTAAAAACTTAAAAATCTACTTCTATTCCTTCAGCATGAAACATAGAATACTAATAACCAATTACCAAAAAGGGGGCGAAAATATGGACAAACTATTCCAATACGTCCTGCACTACGTATTATTAACAATTATGATAGTCGGGGCGTTATTACTATTCCCGTTCTTCCCAAAGTTCGTCCTCTTTTTAGCTTTTTTTATCATGCTCGGGATCGCTATTATAATTTCAACGAGAGAAGATGCCACACAAAAAGAAAGCAGAGTTCAGCGCGTAAAGCTGTAACTTTGCTCTCTTTTCGTTTTCAATCACTAGTCTCTGTTACACATATTTATCCCGCTATTTGCCGGACAGTAAAACCCCCACTGATTAAAGTTTCACTTTATCTCTCGGGAAATAATTAGTCTTTGTTTTTGTGATTACTCCTATTGAAAAGCCACTAATGACATTTATTTTTCACCTTATCATTTCATATGCTTCACAAGCTATGCAAATTGAGGAACACGGATTTATCTAAGTTACTGTTTCACGTGAAACACATCGCTTCATTTAATCTTTAAAGCAAAATATCATTATGAAAAAGCCACTTCCTCCAGCAAAACTGAAAGGAAGTGGCTTTCTACTCTTTACTCCACAATATTCTCTAACTCACTATATAACTTCGCTCGTAACAACTCTTTCATCGTTTTTTCCTCATATAATTTTTCAAGTCTTTCAACATCAGCTACATGTTCCATTTCACATTCTATTGCATATATATCTTCTTCTACATGCATTAACTCATTTTCAATCTCTTCAAGATTCCTAGCCTTTTTCTCTTTTACTGGAACCATTTCAACACTCTTTCTCCCTTGGCGTTTCTGCTTTATTACTTGCTTCTCAAGCTTTTCTTCCCATTTTTGACGAGCCCATGCATAGTTTCCTGCAAACTCAAATAATTTACATTCATCAATCCAGTACGTCTTTTCAAATAACTTATTTAAAAAATAACGATCATGTGAAACAGCTAGGATTGTTCCATTATATTGCTCAAGGGCTTCCTCTAAAACTTCCCTTGATTCAATATCAAGATGGTTTGTCGGCTCATCTAAAATTAGAAAATTGATGTCTTGATACATAAGTTGAGCAAGTCTTAACCTCATTTTTTCTCCACCGCTCAGTTGCGTTACTTTCTTAAATACTGCTGGACCATAAAATAAAAACTTAGCCAATATATGTCTTGCTTCTCCTTCGGTTACAGCTACATACTCTCTAAACGCTTCCAATACATTACTCTTCAAATTGCCATACGTATGCTGTGATAAATAACCAATTTTGACACTACTACCAATTCGAATTTCACCAACGTCTGGATTTATTTCTTCTAATAGTAGTTTTAATAATGTAGTCTTTCCTGTGCCATTACGACCAACGATAGCCGCACGCTCTTGAAAACGCACATGTAAATTCGCTTGTTCAAATAAAGGTCGGCCAGCAAAACCTTTGCTCACTTCTTTCATTACAACAACATCTTTCCCGCTTCTCTCTTGCCCTTCAAACTGAAGACCCATCTGTTTTCGTTCTAAGATTGGCCTCTTTAATTTCTCTATACGTTCTAACGCACGTTCCATATTTCTCGCTCTTTTATGCAATCCTTCATTCGGAGGGTTCGCTTGATTTGCCCATTCACGTAGACGCTTAATTGCTTCTTTCATTTTCTTTATTTTCTTTTGTTGCTCCTGATAAGCTTGAAACTCTTGAAGTAATCTTTCTTCCTTCTCCTCAACGAACTGAGAATAATTCGTATGGTACACGTGAATCTCTCCATCTTCCAAATCAAAAATTTTCGTTACAACTTCATCAAGGAAATAACGATCATGTGAAATAACCATAACTGTTCCAGTGTATTCTTTTAAAAATTGCTCTAACCATTCAACTGCAAATAAATCTAAATGATTTGTTGGCTCATCTAATAGAAGTAAATCTGGTTTCTGCAATAGCATATATGCAAGGCTTACTTTCGTCTGTTCTCCTCCACTTAATTCCGTAAATACTCTTGAAAATAAGTCTGTCACTTGTAAGCCATTTGCTACCTTCATTATATTTGCTTCTATTTCATAACCACCAAGGAACGCAAACTTTTCTTGAATTACTCCGTATCTCTCCATTAGCTTTTGCAAAGAAGATTGTTCCTGCTCCTCCGCCATATTTTTTTCTAGAGCATGCATTTCTTTTTCTAATTCCTTTTCTACTTTAAAAGCGGAACTCAATACATCATATACAGTCAGGACCTCATCAAACTTCGGAATTTGTGCGACATGACCAATACGTGTACCTTTCTTCATATGGATGGCTCCTGCATCCAAACTCTCCATTCCCGTTAGAAGCCCAAAGATTGTTGTCTTCCCACTACCGTTACGACCAACTAACCCAACACGTTCACCATTCTTTATTTCAAGCGATATATTTTCAAATATGATGTTTCCACCAAAAGATTTCGTTACATTATTTACACTACAAATAGTCATTTTCCGTACTCCTTTCAATATAAAAAACCATGAGAAAGAAACATTCCCCATGGTTTTCGGCATAGAAAAAGGAAGCCAAATAGCTCCCTTTTCACACGTTTATTAAAAATGGGTGAAGAGATTTCTATCGTTCAATAGTCACTATGCAATTGTTAAAAAAGGGCATACGTATCCCGTTAACAACTACATCATGAAAAATCGCACGACAAAAATAGATAAAATCTAAAAATTTGGCACGTGCAGCTAAAGAACGTTTCATCTCATTCACCCCTTTCGTACGGAATTTAATACTTACTTCTTTATTATACTTTCCAATTTCATGTTTGAATAGTCATTTTTCTGAAAATAATGAAGATAGACTAAACATTTCAATAAGTGACATCAAATCTTACAAAACTGTTATGTTCACGTAATGGAAAGCGATAGTACGAAAAGATGCCTCCCTATACAATAAAGATGTAAACAAGAGAGACAAACAAAAGGAGGAAACAAACATGATGAAAGAAATCGTAAAAGCAATCTTTGAGGTATTAGTGAACGGACAAGCAGTTGTAAAAGAACTAAATGAACTATAAAAAGGAGTGAAGAAATATGATGAACATGGTGAAAATGATTTTACACGCTTTAGTCGATGCAAAAGCAGTTAGCCAAGAATTAAACCAACAATAAAAAGGGGTATATGAATATGAAGAAAGCCATTATTATAATTGCAAGCACAGCAATTACTTTATACACAATAAAAAATAGAAAAAAGAAAAATACTGAAAATGTTCTATATTATCCATACACACTATTAGAGAAAAAATAAAAGACAAGGTACCCTATCGTAATGAGGATATCTTGTCTTTTATTTTTTCCATATTGCCTTTAGAGGATTTCCTTCTCCTTTTCCCGAATGTATTAAGCGGGATTTTTACACATATTTTAAAGGGGCATATATATAAATGGATACACAACAACTATATTTTTTAAACGATATCGGTAAACAAAAACCAGAAAGTATTCGGAATAGAAGCGCTGCATGTCCATTTTGCCATAAAGAACATTTAACGGATATTTTAGCAACTGATGGTTCTATTATTTGGTTAAAAAATAAATTCCCTACATTACAAGATACATTTCAAACAGTGTTAATTGAAACCGATAATTGCGAAGATCATATCGCAACATATACAGAAGAACATATGCGGAAATTAATGCAATTTTCTATTCAACATTGGTTACACTTACAGAAGAAAGAAGAGTTCGCATCTGTGATTTTATACAAAAATCATGGTCCATTTTCAGGTGGAAGTTTGCATTATGCACACATGCAAATTATCGGAATGAAATATGTAGATTATCTTGAAAATATTGAAGAAGAAAATTTCCAAGGGGTAATTGTTCAAAAAAACGAACGCATTGAGCTTAATATTTCAGAGCGTCCCATTATTGGCTTCACTGAATTCAATATAATCATTGATAATATTTCATATATAGATGATATGGCAAATTACATTCAGCAAACTGTACGTTACATACTGACAGATTTCCATAAAGGATGTAGTAGTTATAACTTATTCTTCTATTACTTAAATGGAAAAATTATTTGTAAAGTTGTTCCTAGATTTGTCGTTTCACCGCTGTATGTAGGATATAAAATACCTCAAGTTTCTACAAAACTAGAAGAGGTGAAATTACAACTCACGCAGTATTTTACGAAAGAAAAGGATGAAATTATTCATAAAAAAACAGAGTAGGTATCGAAAACCTACTCTTTTATTACACCTTTATTTCGATAGTACACATCTTCTAATCCGATGTTATACTTCATGTTATTATCCGTCCACTCTGGCCCTAAATTCCCTGGCCATCCAGATGTATTCGCTATATATTTCAGTAATGCAAAATCAGTCAAACCTTTTTGCACCCCGCGCTTATATCCTTTCATCAAATGCGGCATTGCAATTTGTGCATTTGTACGTGGATCTTTCAGCTCATCATCAGTTAAATGTTCTGGTGCAAGCCCGCCGCCGCGGTGTAGTTGAAACAATCCAAATGAAGTTCCATTATCTCCAACACTTCTTGGATTTAATCGACTTTCATGCTCGGCAATTGCAAGAGGTATCCATTCCGGAAGATTTACTTTCTTCGCTTCCTCTATAATGATTTGTTTCATCTGTTTTGCTTCTTCTGAATCAACATAGCTTGTTCCATTCACTAGCTTATCCATTCCTTCAGACTTTCCTTGGAAATATAAATATACTCCAAGAACAACTAAAAATCCTACAAAGAATTTCTTCACTACCTCTACCTCTTTCTCCGCTGAAATTTGTCCCCTTTCAGCCTTCCCTTTACAATTACCTACATTCTACTACTCTTTTATCATAGCAAATAACTATACATATTATCATCATGCTTTAGACCGATTTTGTGAAAAAAAAGCTGGTAAATACGTGCAAAAATGTAACTTTCATAGACTATAACGCATTTATTGTATATAATTGTAAATTGAATTCTAAATATAAACTAGGAGAATAATAATATGAAAAAACGGCTGTTACTCTTATTTAGTTTACTACTATTAATTCCTGTCCCTATTTCCGCACAAAAAACTGAACAACCAAAAACCCTTATTTTATACAGTTCAAACGATGATCAAATTACAAGCGATATCCAAATACTTAATACACAAGTAGGGCATTTCACTAATAATATAACAATTAAAAACATAAAACAGTTAGCTGAAATAACTGATAAATCTTCGTATACACATGTTATTTACATGGGTGAAAAACAAGAAGAACTTTCTACTGAAGCAAAGGAATTTCTAGAAGGCTTCCCAGGACCATTACTAGTTTTAGGTCAAAATATAGAACAGTTATCTACTCGTTTTTCATTTATCACACTTAAAAATGAAGATATAAACTCTGATACAATTGAATATCCAACACGTAAACTAAAGAATATATTAGAAGAAGAAAGATCAATTAAACAACTTGATACAAACGGAACAATTCTCGCACATGCTTTAAGAGGAAATAATACTTATCCATTAATTGTACAGCAAAATAATTCTTATTATGTAGCAACTTCTAACCTCTTTGATTGGATATCTTATTATATTGGCGAAAGCCTATTTTCTTATTTTCAGCAAAAACCCCATGCCCATCAACTTAAGAGAACAAATAAAATGAAATTCCCTTCAAAAGGGT
>NZ_JBMDKC010000128.1:0-13302 GCF_057809515.1 Bacillus sp. FG16 | reverse complement strand
AGCAGTATAGACACTTTTATCGATGTTAAAACATTAAACGGAACTTATATAAATACGTACTTGATAACGTAAAGTTACTACGAACTAAATAATAAGCAGCATATCCAACTGAAATCCCGATTAACACACGAATACGTAGTAATCGATATACACGGTCGATCATATCCGCTGGCAATCTTTCAATTGCAGGTGCTGGCTTGAGCCATTTAAACATATATTTTCGTCTCCTTTTCTCACTTCAGAGAGAGACGCTGTCTATTCCATATCTCGATTATTCCGCTATTTGATATATTTTGGTTCGTCCTTCTAACCGGCTGTCCTTCTATTTCTTTCTCATTCTTCGCAAACATCGTTGGTACGCCAAACGATACCTTTTCTAAAATATGCCCCGCTTCTTCTGATAAACAATAATCAATAAATAAATCCGCAATAATACCACTCGGTGCACGTTTTAGTTTAGAAATCGCATTAACAGATAACCCTGTTTGCTCAGGTTCGTTACTTAAAATCGGAAAGCCTTGTTTTTGAAGCATTCTCTGATCTCCCATAAAGTTGATGCCTATCATATATTCACCACTCGCAACAAGTTCTGCTGGGATGTAACCATTCACTGTTACTTCTCCAACTTGTTCTGCCAGATTCTTCACATATTCCTTCGCTTCCTCTTCACCTAACGTATCAATAAGTGATTGAAAAAACGTATATGCTGTACCTGAAACATTTGGATCGGGCATGACAATCTTTCCTTTATATACTGGATTCAATAAATCTTTCCATCTTAACGGATACGAGAGACCGAGCGGCGCTATTTCCTCGTTCCACCGCTCTTTATTAATCGCAATTGCCAGCTTCTCCACTTCATAACCGTACCAATAACCATCTTTATCTTTAACAGTTTTTGAAATACGATTTGCATGTTGACTTATCACAGGAATAGAAAGATTTTTTTGCTTCATCATTTGATGCGCATCTACTGTACCGCCAATAATAATATCCGCCTTCGGATTTCCAGCTTCTTCTTCCACTCTACGAAGAAGTTCTTCTGTTGAAAGACGAATAAATTCATACGTACATCCGCGCGGCTTACAAAATGATGAAAGTAACGCTTCACCAACTTCCTCACGAGCCGCTACATACGCAACAATATGACGATCATCCAAAATAGGGAGACCATTTTTACTATATTTAATAGAGGTTGTATCTCGAGAGCAACTAGACATCGCTCCTCCAATTACTAGCAAAAAGAAGAAAAAGGCTATCTTTCTCATGACGCATTCTCCTTTACGAATAACTCTGCTAGAGAGCCTTTCATATACATGACATTACCGTTATTATCACCGAGATATTGCACAACAAAGTACGATGGATACACAGAAATCGTAAGAATATCTTCACGATCATTCTTTACACGCTTACCTGTTTTATAAGCTGTAATATAAGCAATCGGTTCATTCTGCGATTGTAATAACTTCTGAATTTCTCCGTAATCTGTAATTTGCTTTGCGTATCGAATAGAATCAAGTATATGCGTAAGATTGATAGTACGTACCACATCGCCTTGACGTACTACGACATCCTTTGCTGAAGCAAAGAAATCACTAATACGCTCTGGTGTGTAATACAGGCTTAATAAATACGTTTGAAGTGCTGAAATCATCGGATCCATGCCATTCTTTCCGTATACATTTTCCCCATACTGGAACAAGTCACCTACTGCAAAAGTACGCTTATGTCCATTCAAGTACGTTACTTCTCCAGTAAATACTTGTTCTTTGCTCTTAACGTCACCTGGCTCTATTCGAATTCGGTCAAAGAATGAAACAATCGTATGCAAACGAACTTCATCCGTTACAACAATTTCTCCCCACTTTTCATGTCTTACTTTCACTTCAATTGGAAGAGATTCATTCACCCTTTGTAAAACGGCTTGTTTATCATTTACAATGTTGATTCGATTATATATTTGCTTCTCCATAACATAAAACAAAACAAGAGAAACAATCATACAAATGACAAACATAAGAATTTGAAATGATAGCCTTTTCATTTCTGCCTACCTCCAAGATAAAAAAACGTTGTTTCGAAAATACCGCATAATTGTTTCATAAATGTATCATTTAACCGCTTTCAAGTTTTTTATGTCTTCCATCCTTCTCGGAAGCAAAAATGTAATGAATATTGTAGTACCTATTTCTTCACTACTCTCAATCCGCATGCTTCCGCCCTGCTTATTCATAATCTCCTGACAAATATACAAACCATAACCATTCCCGTAACTAGACGGAAGTGCCTTTCCTTTCGGAGACTCATTCCACTCTGCAAGCACCACTTCATCTATACCGATCCCATCATCATGAACAAAAACCTTCGCCTCATACTCATTCACAATTACATTCATACGAATGTGCGAAGCATCACTATACTTAATTGCATTATCAAGTACATTTAAGAAAATTTGCTTCGTCTTATCAAAATCCGCAACAACATGTACATCCGTTAACTCATTTATCACTTCAATTTCAAATTGATTTAGGCGAGGCTTCACAATTGAAACTGCTTCTTCTGCCAATTCCTTTATATTCACAACTGTAGGAGACACTTCAAACGTACTCTTCCCATATTTCGAAGACTTAAGCAGTTCCTCTACAAGTGATAATAAACGCTCACTTTCCACAGATACATAACGAAGACTTTCCTGTACATCTTCTTTCGACTGTAACTTCGGAATTAAATCAACATAACCGATAATTGCCGTTAGCGGTGTTTTTAGCTCATGCGTAATGCGGTCTAGGAAATCTTTCTGCTTCTCTTTCTCCTCCTGCAATTGCTTAATATGCAGTTCAATTCCATCAGCCATCGCGTTAAAAGATGCGGAAAGCTGAGCAATTTCCACGTACTCATTTAACTCAATCTTACTCTTATAATCACCATTCGCGAGCCTCTGTGCCATTTGTCTCAACTGATCAATTGGTTTATGAAGAGACTTCGCCAAACGAATCGCAAAGAAAATACCGGTAGCCACCAAACAAAGAGACGCCATTAAGAATGTCCAGCTCACATTTGTTAAAACTTCCTTCTCACCCGTTAACTCATTTATAAAACGAATACTTCCAATGACATCGTTTCCATAATACACCGGGCTTGAAAACAAAAGAATGGGAGCGGGATCCGCCTCCTCAAAAACATAAGACTTCTTTCCCTTCAAGGAACTCTCAATGTCGATGTTACGGTGAAGCAATGCTCCTTTTTGTGTATCTGCAACAACATCGCCATTCTTCCCAATCATCTGTACACGGACATCCATACGCTTCGCTAAATACGACGCAATTAAAAGTGAATTAGGACCAAGCGTATCCACTTCTGCTTCCTTCTCTAAATAATTCATCGTATAAATTTGTGCTTCTACACTTAACTTTTCTAAAGAATCTGCTGCGTTATGATACATATTCTTTTCTAACGTAATATAAACAACTGCATATAAAAGAACAAAAATCGGAATTAACAGCCCAACTATTCCAAACACCATATTTCGCTTTAAAGACATTCCATCACCACTTAACAATCCAGTTTATAGCCAACGCCATAAATTGTCTTAATATATTCTCCGCTCGTCCCAAGCTTCTTTCGAAGTCTCTGCACCATAATATCAACTGCTCTCGTATTTCCGATATACTCAAATCCCCATACTTTCTCAAGCAACTCATCCCTCATAAACACACGCTGCGGATTTGAAACAAACAACTGACATAAATTAAACTCTCGGTACGTTAACTGAATCTCTTGTCCACTCACATGTACCTTTCTTTCCTTAGGACAAATCACTATCTCTCCAGCCTCAATTACTTCATGACTTACAGCCGCCTCCGTCTTCTTTACACGCCGCGCCATATTCTTAACCCGAAGAATAAGCTCCGCATAATTAAACGGCTTCGTCACATAATCATCAGCACCAAGCTGCAATCCAAGCAACTTATCATTCATCTGACTCTTTGCCGTTAACATAAGCACCGGAATATCCCTATCCCTCTCACGAAACAAACGAAGCAACTCATACCCATCCGTATCCGGAAGCATAACATCCAAAATCAATACATCCGGTCCTTCATTCCATCGCTCTAAAGCTTCTCTCCCATCAGCCGCTGCTAATACTTCATAACCTTCCATCTCCAACTGCATCCGAATCAAATTACGAATACTCGATTCATCATCAACCACAAGTATTTTCATCATTCTCCTCCTTCCACCATGTATTATAGTACAGTTTAGTATAGCAAAAATCGTACAAAAAAAGAGAGGGTATTGTCGAACATATTTTGTCGACGATACCCTCTTCCCTTTTATTATTTAGCTACAAAATAATCCGTTACATATTGTGCCCAAACTTCATGACCTTTAGCAGTTGGGAAACCAAACTCTTCTTTTAAATATGGTAGGATAGCCTTTGTCGATGCATCTGGCCATGCTCCCCAATGATCAATATATGTATAATTATTTTGCGTCGCAAATTGTTTTAACGCTTCAATCGCTTTCGGATAATTTTTCGCACCATAAACTGGATTTGATGGTTGAATCATAACTGTAGCACCCTTTGCACTAGTAGAAAGTGATTGTTATTAACATTAACAATCAATTTTCTCATTAACCTTAAATTTCGCATGAATTCCATATATATAATAATATTTTTATAAAAATATTATTGCTTCAAAATAATTAATTAGATAAAATACAATTTGGTTAAACTCATACAGCAAGGAGAATCATTATTGAAAAACAACACAGTCAATACTGCAAGAATACAAGCCATTGATATCGTAAGGGGTATTACTATTTCATTAGTAGTTATGGGACATACCGAAGTTCCTTCACAGATTAATAATTTTTTCTCAGCTTTTCGTATGCCTCTATTTTTTATGGTGTCTGGCTACTTATTAAATATCACAAAGCATACCAATAATTTTAACAATTTTATAAACAGCCGAATTTGGAGGCTTCTCATTCCTTATTTTTCAGCTTGTATAGTCTTCTATGTCATTTGGTTATTACGTCAAAACCTATGGACTGATAATGATATTTATTGGTACGAACCTATATTAGGGATTTTTTACGGGAATGGTGAGCAACTATATGTAAATACTCCCCTCTGGTTTTTAGTTTGTCTATTTTGTTCAGAAGTAATCTTTTTATCTATTATGAAATACATTCAAAACTATTCTAGTGTGCTCCAAATAATTTGTTTTCTCTCCATAGGAATCATTGGATTTATTATTAGCCACCATATCCATTTACCGTGGGGATTAGACATAGCACTAATTGTACAACTTTTCTTATTCATCGGAAACAAACTTAAATCCCACGATATATTCAAACAATTAAAGTTTCGCTCCCAATTTTTAATCCCAATTCTTATTTTATTTGTCATTATCAATCCTATAAATGGTTTTGTAGATATTAATAATAGGATATATGGAAATCTTATACTATTTTACATGAATGGAATCTGTGGCAGCATACTCACATTGTACTTTTCTCAATTAATAGAAAAAAGCAAGATTTTTTGCCAGCTATTTATTTTTCTTGGTAAAAATTCAATTAATATATTAATATTCCATACTGCTGTTTTTTGGTTACTAATTTTCATTAATAAACTACTACCATATCCATTTCTCTCTCATTGGATTCTATACACCGTAATAGGTATATCTATAAGCCTATTAATATCTAATTTCATAAGAAAACATCCTATGATTCGGATGTTTTTCAACGGTGTTAAACTTCAAAAAAATTATAAACCAATATGTTAAAGAGCTACACACTCTAAGTGAATGAACTTCTTTATATTAAAAGGATCCAAGCCAGCACAGCAAAATAAGAAACGCCTTTATCAAAATTAAAATAATTTGATAAAGGCGTTTCTTATTGTTTTTTTATCCACTCAAAAATATAAATCTAATATACGGTCTCACACAAAAGAAGAGGTATATGAGATAACAACAGGCTCTTATTCACATAAACAAAAATGTCGGGAATAGCAAATAATATAGAATATACGCAGACTCCTTAAAACTATATCTATTTTAAGTTGTTATGCCTCAAAATAAAGATACTAATTTCCCACTATCACTTCATATCTATTATTTCACTAATAACGCATCCTGTAGTTGATTTATAAAGTTTATATAATGTACACTTATAAAAGTGTTCCATAAGTTCTCCTACTTTAAAATGTATATGACTTATAAATTATTATATTATTGTTAGGAAGACTATACTATATTCAATAATACAGAAAACAAATAATTACTATATAAACTTCCATAGCTTTACAATATAATTTTTCACGACTAAAGAGAGGTATTTCCATGTTAAATAAAAATCAACTCGTATCAGTTATTGTTCCTCTATATAACGCAGAAAGATACATTGAACAAACGATTCAGTCTATCTTAAACCAGACCTATACAAATATTGAAATTATAATTATTGACGATGACAGTACAGACAATTCCGCTTCTATTGTGAAGGAAATCACAAATGTTCATCCTAATAAAATCCATTATATCCACCAGCAAAATCAAGGCGTTTCTGTTGCACGTAATACCGGAATTGAAAATGCAACTGGTGAATATATCGCTTTTTTAGATAGCGATGATTTATGGCAGCCAACTAAACTAGAAAAACAGATTCAAAGCATGCACACCAATAAAATGAATGCATGTTACTGCGGTCATTCTTATTTTTATGAATTAACCCAAAGCAAAACTGCCATTGCCACTAAGTTTATAAAAGGTGATATAGCATCTGCATATTTAGGGCACCAAGTTATCGCTCAAACAAGCACATGGATTTTTAAAAAGTCTCTTCTTATAGATAATAATATACGATTCACACCTGGTTGCAGTTGGGGGGGAGGATTTAGAATTTTTATTTAAACTTACTAGTATTACCAATGTCTGCTATGTTGATGAGTATTTGACAGACTACCGTATTTTAAACGAAGGGAATCTCTCATCTAAGTATAGTGATTACAAGTTGAAAACTACTATAGAATTAGAAGTATATCAAAGGATAAAAATGTGGATTAAAGAAAACAATTCTAATTTAATTACACCTAATCCTAATCAGCTTAATCGTATTTTAGACACTTATCTTATTCCATTTACAATAATACATAGTGCCTATACTTATATGCTAGCTCCAAATCCTGCACAGGAGACAATAAATCAAATAAATACCGATTTAAAAAAATATTGTCATAGAATCTATTTACTAAATAAAATGAATAGTATCAAGCTTCTTGTGAAATTATGTATCTTACGCTTTAAATTATTTTCGTCTAAATAACTTGTTTTATTTAAAGATAGAAAGGTGTTCCAATGACAAATAATAAAATTCTTAAAAATGCTTCTTATTTATTTATAGGCAATATCACAGTTCGGTTCACTTTAGCAATTGCAACTATTCTTTTTGCTAGGTATGTTTCTCCATCTGATTATGGTATATTCACTATTGCTCTTGCTATTTCAGCTGTGGTTTGCTATTTCACTGATGCAGGCTTAACCCATACCTTTATGCGCGAAGGAACTAAACCAAACGCAAACATTAGTATACTCATAAGTAGTTACTTACGAATCCGCTTAACTTTAGCTGTTGTTTTATCATTGCTATTTATCATTTTTGCACACTTTTTCTATGACGATACTTACCTACGAACTATTATCTATTTAGTCGTTCTTCCAACAATGTTTGGAGCAACCTTCCAAGGTATTGGAACAGTCTATTTTCAAGTAACAGAGCGTATGCAGTTTACTGCTATTATTTCTGTCGTCCAAGGAACTACAGCCGCTATTTCTCTTTTATTAGGGATGACACTTAAATGGTCACTTACAATGACGGCCGCCATGTATGGAACATCAAGTCTAATTGCGGGTCTTATATCTTTTATTATGGTTACTCGTTACACGACCATTCATAAAGGATGGGATAAGCAAATTACTAACCAATTACTTGTATTTACAATAAATGGGATTATTATCATGTTACTCCCTTCCTTAGGACCTATCATACTAGAAAAAGTAACTACCTACGATAATATTGCCTTTTTTGGGGCAGCAGCAAAAATACCATCCGTTTTGTACCAAATACCGGGTGTAATTGCAACAGCTTTCTATCCTCGATTATTCGCATTTGGAAATGAAAATAATACTGTGGAACATAGGAAATTATCGTATTTCGAATTAAAATTGATGTCCTTTCTAGGTATTGGAATATCAATTCCTTTTATCGCTGACCCTAGCTTTTGGATTATCAATTTACTAGGAGAAAAATATGAACCTGCAGGAGAAGCACTGGCAATTTTAGCATTTATGGTTATAATTCAGTCTATAAATTACCCATTGGCTGACAACCTAACTACGATAGGAAAGCAATGGAAGAGAACTATAACAATGTCATTAGGATTATGTATCGCGATAGCTAGTTATATTCTATTAGGAAGCTATTTAGGTATGATGGGGGCAGCAATGGCAGCAATTATAACAGAGATTTCATTACTATTAGGTTTTTCTTTCTTTATTCATAAGGGATTTAATCTATTGTTTAATGGCGTTATATTTAATTTTATATCATTTATAATTAGCTATATTTTGTACCGCTTCCTATTTATTAATATGCCTGCATTAATAGCTTTAACTGTCACTTGTCTTGTATATGCATTGATTGTTGTAATTATCGATTTAGAAATTCGAAATTTCTTTACAGGTTTCTTTAAAAAATACATATCCCCAAAAAAATCTACTATTAAAGCATAATAATAAAGAAAAATTCAATCTAAAAGATGTTATGAATTCTTCAATATGAGCTATACTCCGAATCATGGACAAAAACATGATTCGTTTTTTTATAACTATAAGAAGGGAAAATAGCCTCGTACTATTTTGAAGAATGTGGATTTGGTATCAATGTAATCGGTCTACAACGTGTGGTAACACCAGGAAATGGATGGGTACTTCCTATCAAGAAGGTGAATCTTGTTGAATAAAGAAATCGACTTCTTGATACCGTCTACTTTTTTAAAATACTCTTTACAACAGGTACAGATTATTTGTCCCTCTTTTGTTCTACAAATATTATTTAACGTCCATTTCCTAGAACCTGACCATCCCAATCAATGACTATTTTTCTTACTTTCCCTGATCCATCTACCGTTTGCACCCCTCCAACTTTATATAGTTTCACACTTCCATCACCAATTCCTAAACTTGTTCTATTTCCTCTCAATTGCCATAATTGATTTCCTGCCGAATATAGTTGGATAAACCCATAAAAAGTTTCATCTATCACCAAAAGATAACCAACATTTTCATTAACAGTTCCGTCCGCTCCGAAATTGAAAGAAGGTTCTTTGCTAGTGTTTAATTTAATCCATGTTACATTCACATTAGCGTCATAATCTACTTCAATTACAGTTCCCGCTCTTAATGACGCGACTTCTTCAATTGCATCTGAGTTAAAACTTAGAAAGGTTTTGTCACCAATATTCCTACTTTCGATGGTCGGTCTAACATCATTTAAAAGCAACCCATTGTACGGAATGTCAATTTTCACATTTTTAATGTTATTTAATTTCTCAAAAAGAACATAATCAAACATTGTATGAAAATTATTGTTATCAATTGTTACACCTGAAATCCAACCATCCAAAGATATACCACATGAATAGTGTAAATTATCATATGGTTTCCACATATTTGATACAATTTTTATTCCATACACTGGTTCAAATGCATTTATTTTCAAAAGTCCATATGTTTCTTCTGAATAATTATTACTAAAGTCTAATGCCCCATTTGTAAAACCACCAGCATTATACAGATTAAGTACACAACCAAAAACAACTTCATTAATATTACTAGGAGATTGCCTGTTAGGATCTGAAGGTTCTCCATTATATTCGAAACTTGTTCTTTGAATAATTATCCCTCTACCTGCTATATCCCCGTAAATCCCATGACTTTCATTTCTAATAATAAATGAATCTTGAATATTAAGCAGATTAGTTTCCCCAGTATAATTTATAGGATTTCTACCTATCAATATACCGTTTTTACCATTTTGAGCAATTATTGTTTTTTGAATTGAAGCTGATATCACCCCATGAAGGCATTTAATACCACAATCTTTAAAACCTACAATTATACAGTTATATAAATCAATTTCTTGTTCCGCTTTATTTGCTGATGTAGATTCTATACCACTTCCGACACTGGATCGTAAATTACCAAATATCCCTACATTTTTAGCCGTTAGGCCACTACTAAATATGGAGATATTTGCATCTGTAGTAATAATACTACCTTTACAACGATTTCTATATTCCATGTACTTGTCTTCATTACTCCAAGGTCTCGTATATTCCCAATCCAAGAGCGGTATAAACGGTTTTCCTACTCCAACTAATTTTATTCCTTTGGTATTAATTGATTGGAGTACATAATATGTTTTATTAGGTAGTCTGATTTCAGTTAATTCATTTTGAATACAATATTCAATAGCCCTTTTAAACCTAGGACTATCATCTTGCTCTCCTTCCAGCCTAGGAAATTCCTCAATATTAATCCCGGTTGAATGGCTAATTACTTGTATTCTTTTTTTCCCTTTAAATAATTGAGCTTCTAATGCATCTACCCTTTTTCCTGCAGTAACATACGATTGACCAGTGTTTCCACTCGTTCTAAAATCCACCATTTCACTAATAGATGGATTTTCATTCGTCATATTAGAAATTTGATTGTCGTATTTCTTCTCTAAAATAGACTGCTTTCCTTCTATCTCACTCGATAAAAGCGTTGCCTTCTCAGTCTCTTTATTAATTGCTTCTAAACCGTCAACTAATGAGGATCCAACATCTTGTCCATAGATAGCAGTTTTAATAGTCTTTATCATTTCATATATTTTCGCCATATTATTCGCCTCCTGTTCCTCCCTCCAACTAGACTACACGATTATTTAGTAATAGTAAATCTGATTATCGCTCCCTTAATAATTTTACTATTCAGTCCTTTTTTGCAATCGTATCTATTTTTTCATCTATATTAGTAATACTGCCATTAATCAGTTTAATATCCTGATTAATTTTCACTAAATTTTCCAGTCACCTTCAATGATTTTTAAAGTTTTTTCTAAACCCGATATTAACTTAAATATAATTGGCTTTAAAAGACACATGTAAGGAAAACTTAGGAAGAAAGTCAAAAAGGAATTTACATTAGAAAAGAATTACGCATGTTTAGAAGCCGGATGAAACTTATACGAGGCTGCAAATAAATTGTTAAAACAGATCAAACTTTCGGAAGGACAGATGTGGACAGAAATAACTTTACAATCTAATCAAAAGTACCTATTAATTCGTTCTATTATTAAAAATATATTGAAATATTTGTGTAAAACCGTAAGTGTTGGACGTTCTGGATACTATAATTACTTTTCCGCTACTTCCCAAATTCAGCTAGAGAAAAGAATACATCAAGATTAAATGTTGAAAGAATTTATATTAAAGATATTTCGATTTAGAGATTAAAAAAGAATTGTCCAATCAAGATTACATCCTTTTCGAGCACTTTAAAGATGAAGTGCTCATAAAAACTTATCCATCTTTCACTTAATTAAAATAAGAAATTAAAAACTATATGAAATTCTATAATCATTATAGATATCAGTGAAACTTAAAGAAAATGTCTTCTGTTAAATACAAAAATCGCCTTCTTGATACCGCCTAACTTCTTTTAATGTCTTTTACAAAGGTTACAAATTATCTTCCTAATATATTTTTTGAAAATCATTAAGTCTATAAAAAGAATTACGAAATAATTAAATCACTTGCATTCAATATAAAGTTTTATATGATGCAGCATAACTCTATCTGCTATCAGTAGATATAAAAAAGATGGCTTCAAATAGATATCGAAACCACCCTTTAAGTATCTGACCATTTGGAACCTTTTATTATACAGATAATTAGAATAAGAAAATTTAAATAATTACTTTAAATTCTTTATACTATTACACTCAACTCTCATAGCCATTTGGCTTCCTTTGATGCCAATTCCAAGCATGCTCAATAATTGTCTTCACATTTACATACTTAGGATCCCATCCTAATTTCTCTTTCGCTTTCTCAGAAGAAGCAACTAAACGTGCTGGATCCCCCGCACGGCGCGGTGCTACCTCAGCAGGAATTTCATGGTTTGTAACTTCGCGAACTGCATCAACGATTTCTTTTACACTGAAACCATTACCATTTCCTAAGTTATAGAAATCACTTTCTCCACCATTTTGTAGATCCTTAAGCCCTAAGAAATGAGCTACCACTAAATCTTCAACATGAATATAGTCACGGATACAAGTACCATCTGGTGTATTATAATCATCACCAAACATCATAATCTTTTCACGTTGACCTAACGCCACTTGTAACACAAGAGGAATTAAATGAGTCTCTGGACGGTGGTCTTCCCCAATAATACCGTTTGGAGTTGCACCAGCCACGTTAAAGTATCTAAAGATCTTATAACGTAAATTTGAAGCTTGGCTATACCAATGAAGCATCTTCTCGATTGCTAACTTCGTCTCTCCATACGTATTTGTTGGATTCGTCACCGTTTCCTCGGTAATAAGTTCTACATCTACCTCACCATACGTTGCAGCAGTAGAAGAAAAAATGAACTTACCTACTTTAAACTCATCCATTACCTCTAATAGGCAAAGTGCACCATACACATTGTTATTATAATATTGCAAAGGCTTCTCCATACTAACCCCAACTAAAGAATCAGCTGCAAAATGCATAACCGCTTCAATATTTTCTTGTTTAAAAACACCTCTTAAAAATGCTTTATCACGAAGGTCACCATTATAAAACTTTGCCCCCTCTGTAATTGCATCTTCATGACCAGTTTGTAAGTTATCTACTACTACTACAGATAAACCTTCGTCTATTAATTTTTTCACAGCGTGAGAACCAATATAACCAGCTCCGCCACAGATTAAAATTGAATTCATTATATACCTACTTTCCTCATAATTACATTTTCAAGCTTACGACTAGTTAATTTATACTACATTATAAGTATAGACACATACTTCAAACACCTACGGTAGGCACACTGAAATAATAAAGCTGTTATTTAATATAGCCATCTTTATTATTTGATTGCCATCTCCAAGAATCTGCACACATTTCTTCTAATCCGCGTGTTGCCTCCCAGCCTAATTCACGCTTTGCTTTCGATGCATCAGCAAAACATA
>NZ_JBMDKC010000127.1:0-13518 GCF_057809515.1 Bacillus sp. FG16 | reverse complement strand
ATAACGTTTTTTTGTACTTGGGGGTAGTAAAAAGGCTTAAGTTGATGGGCATGTGCATAAGCCACCATGGAAGTAGGTATTCTTCATTATAAAAATGAGAAATGATTGTCTTTTTCATATTAATTTCCTCCTATACAAGCAATCATTATTAGTAGGATATGCTTTTAAATAAGAAAGGTTAAAAGGTGCAGACAATGTAGTGATTAGGTAATAGTTTAGTAATTTTATTGTATGAGTGTAGATTACTCGTATTGAATAATAATAGCTGGAGATTGGAATTATGTATAAATTGTGAATAATAAACCGTCACGTTTGACTGTACAGTTTATGTGTTGTATGATGTAAGTAATATAAACAAGGGGGGAAGATCGTTGGGAAGGTGTATCGAATCGGACAGTTGGCTCTCATGGCTCACGTGTCGAAACGAACGATTGATTATTATACGAATCTAGGTATCTTAAAAGCGGAGCGATCTCAATCTAATTATCGCTATTACGACGAAACAGCATTTGAGACATTACAATTTATTGAGAAGTGCAAAGAAATGCATATGCCGCTTTGTGAGATTAAAGAGAAAATCGAGGAGAAGAAGAAGCTGCTCGGTATCAATGAACACGTTTCGAAACAAGTGAATGAAGTGACAGACCATATTCATCGATTAGAAGTGGAGCTTACAGAGTTAAAGCCGCTTTTAGATGAATTGACTGATTCACAACGTGAAAAAATATCGAAATCTTTATCTGGTCAAACGACAGCTTTAATACAGACACTTGCTCTATTATTATAGAATAGGTGAAATCCGACCTCTTTAATTTTTGTATCGGGCTATGTTTTCTAACAAACAAATAAGAAAACATTATAGTATACAGGAGGTGGACACCTTAGTTTTTTAACTAAGGGGATTCATTGGAAATATTTAATTTAGTCATGGTTGCGATTTTAATCGCATTTACTGGATTTTTCGTAGCAGCAGAGTTTGCGATTGTAAAGATACGTTCAAGCCGTATCGATCAGCTTGTTGCGGAAGGAAAACGCGGTGCTTTAGCAGCGAAAAAGGTAACAACAAATTTAGATGAATATTTATCTGCTTGTCAATTAGGTATTACAGTTACAGCTATGGGATTAGGTTGGTTAGGTGAACCGACAATTGAAAAGTTATTACACCCGTTATTTGAGAAATGGAACTTAAATCCTTCTATTTCATCAGTATTAACATTTGGTCTTGCTTTTATGATTATGACGTATTTACACGTTGTAGTAGGAGAATTAGCTCCAAAAACGATGGCAATTCAAAAGGCTGAAAGGGTAACGTTATTATTGGCAGGTCCATTAATGATGTTCTATAAAGTAATGTATCCATTTATTTGGGTATTGAACGGTTCAGCTCGTGTGATAACTGGTTTATTTGGTTTAAAGCCAGCTTCAGAACATGAAGTAGCTCATACAGAAGAAGAATTACGTCTTATCCTTTCAGATAGCTATGAAAGTGGCGAAATTAATCAGGCTGAGTACAAGTATGTAAATAACATTTTTGAATTTGATAATCGTATTGCAAAAGAGATTATGGTACCGCGAACAGAAATCATTGGTTTCTACCTGGAAGATTCAGTAGAAGAACACATGAAAGTAATCCAAAATGAGCGATACACACGTTATCCGATTTTTGGAGAAGATAAAGATGATATTATCGGTATGGTCAACGTAAAAGATTTCTTTATTCGATATATGACCGAGGATCAAAAAGATTTATCATCTATTCGCTCGTATATGCGTCCGATTATTGAAGTGATGGAAACGACTCCAATTCACGATTTATTACTTCAAATGCAGAAGAAGCGAATTCCGATGGCTGTTTTATATGATGAGTACGGAGGAACAGCCGGAATTGTAACGCTTGAAGATATCTTGGAGGAAATCGTCGGCGAAATTCGTGACGAATATGATGAAGATGAAGCACCACCAATTCAACATGTGAACGAGCAACATATCATTGTTGATGGAAAAGTGCTTATCTCAGAAGTGAAAGATTTATTTGGATTACACATCGAAGAAGATGATGTAGATACAATCGGTGGATGGATTATGATGCAAAATCATGAAATCGAAGAAGGACAACACGTTGAGGCAGAAGGTTATGAATTTAAAGTGTTAGAAAAAGACGCTTACCAAATTAAACGTGTTGAAATTCGTAAGATGGAACAAGAACAAGAAGAAGAGAAAGCAGCAACTGTGTAAGTTGCTGCTTTTCTTCTAAAGTACAAAAAATGAGAACTTAGGAGCGGATATTTTGATTCAAGAAGCCTTACGTGTATATCGATTACAATTGTATGTGATCTTTAGTGGTTTACTACTTATGTGGACGATTACTCCGTTTGGAAAACAAGTGACAGGGTTTGGTATTGGATTAGCAGTAAGTGCCTATTGTCTTTGGTTATTAGCTCGCAGAGTGGAGAAGCTTGGAAAAAGTATTGTAATGAAGGAAAAGGCTCCTGGATTAGGAGTTTTAAACCGATTTGCAGCTGCTATTTTAGGAGCTATCATCATGTATGAAATTGAGCATGAAATGGAAATGTGGGCATTCGGTACAGGTATTTTAGGTGGTCACTTTTTAATGATTGCAAATTTAGCTTATGCAAATATGCAGTTAGTGAAAGAAGAAGAGAAGCAAAGGGAAAATGCTTCGAAAAACATAGAGCTATGATGAAAGGGACCTAATCGGGTTCCTTTTTTAGTTTAGCGATATTATACAAGTAATCAAATTAACGACAAATATAATACGCTTCTTTTTTGCGTTTTTCAATAGTATGAAAAATAATAAAAAAATTTTAAAAAACCCATCGATTTCTAAAGCTTATGTATGTTATTATGACAAAAGACTTTTTGAAAGAGGTGGATACCAATGTTACAAGCGCTACTTATTTTTGTGCTTCAAATTATTTACGTTCCAATATTAACAATCCGTACGATTTTGCTTGTAAAGAATCAAACAAGATCCGCTGCTGGCGTAGGATTGTTAGAAGGAGCTATTTACATTGTCAGTTTAGGTATTGTATTTCAAGATTTATCAAATTGGATGAACATCGTTGCCTATGTCATTGGCTTTAGTACGGGACTGTTATTAGGCGGTTATATAGAGAATAAATTAGCAATTGGTTATATTACGTATCAAGTTAGTTTGCTAGACCGTTGTAATGAATTAGTAGATGAATTACGCCATTCTGGATTTGGTGTTACTGTATTTGAAGGTGAAGGAATTAATTCTGTACGTTATCGCTTAGATATCGTCGCAAAGCGTTCTAGAGAGAAAGAGCTTTTAGAAATCATTAATGAAATTGCACCGAAAGCGTTTATGTCTTCGTATGAAATTCGTTCGTTTAAAGGTGGATATTTAACGAAGGCGATGAAGAAAAGAGCGTTAATGAAGAAGAAAGATGAACATGCATCGTAAAAAAGAGGAGTAGTGCTGCATTAAAAGCGCAGTATAAGTCTAAATGTAAAAGAGAGGAATCTATTTTGATGTAGATTCCTCTCTTTTTTTATGAAAAATATTCATCTGTTAATTCAAAAAAACTAAATCGTATAATTATGTTTTTTACTTATTCTCAAATTAATGATTAGCCATATAATTTGAAAAAATACCGGTATGATAAACGTGATTAATAAAACGATAAGTGATATTGATTTAATTTCAGGTGTTTGAATAACACCAGCACCATCAACATCTCGTAGCCAAATAATAGCGGCCCATATTCCAAAAACGATAATCCAAAATATGTTACCAATCCACCAAGAAATCCATTGTTTTTTCATGTTAGCACCCCTTACATTTACCAACCGTTAAAAGGATATTTTCGTTCGTTGCATTTATAATGAAATAACTATAAAATTAGTTTTTCTTAACTGTATATCGAACTTGTTTAAAGGTTACCATTTCTCCATCATCATTATCATCTTTCGTTTGCAAAAGTTGAACTTTTGGTTTGTAGTCTGTCCTATGAGCGTGTTCGATATCTTTAATGTTAAGCTTGTAGGATTCACCATTCTTTAGCTTTTGTTCCAATACTTTTTTATTAGCAACATAAATAAAAGTTACTTTATTTTCATCAATGCCTTTAGTTTTAATTTCTAATTCATTATCTTTTGCTGTAATCGTTGGTGTTAATAATTCCATACTGCCTTTCCCGCTTTCTAAAGAATTCTCTGCTATAGTTGAACATCCTGATAATATGATTCCAGTGAATAGAAGAACAGCTAACTTCTGTTTCATAACATCCCTCAATTCCATGTGATTTTTGATTTTGGTATTGCTAGATTACTAGTGTGGAGCGTAAATGTTTAGTTAGTACCCTCTTAATTGTACCATAATATGTAAAATGAAACAGGATGTATATCCAATTTAAGGGAGAATGAAAAATTTACTGATTGTTGTAAATTCGTATGTTTTAGCTTCTATTTCAATCGAAATGTAGACGAGAGAAAGAAATTTTTTTATAGAAATTATAATTTTTACATTTTACAATAATGATAGGGAATAGATGAATTCATTTACTTCGGAGGTAGTTATTTGAACATTAATGAGAAGGCAATTGAAATGTTTGAACAAAATAAATATGAGGAAGCAATGGAACTGTTTCAACAAGCAGTACATGAATCTAGAGACGTACAATCTCTCAATAATCTGGCTTGGATGTACTTTTATGAGGAAGAGAATGATGATAAAGCTCTTGAATTAATAAGAGAAGTTGTTAAGTTGAATCCTTCTTCATACTTTCCTTATAACATCTTAGGGGACATTTACATGAAACAAGAAAAATGGACAGAAGCGAAAAAAGCATTACAAAAGTCTATTTCGATTCAACCATCAGATGAAGCATATCATAATGTAGCTGTAGCGCATTATAACCTTGGAGAGTTGGAAAAAGCTTCAGACTTTTTCTTACGAGTTGCAGGGGATTCGGACTATATCATGTATAACTATGTAAAATGTTTAATTGATTTAGAACGAACGACAGAAGCAAAAGAGAAGTTAGATACTTTTAACAGGGAATCTGATAATTTTTTAGGGGAAATTAATGTAGCAGATTTATATGTTGAGTTGAATTGCTATAAAGAAGCAATTGAATGGTTCGAAAAGGGATACAAAGAATATTGGAAAAGCCCAAATTGGATTGGTAGATTTGTGTATGCTCTATATAAAACGAATAATTTCTCCCGTATAAATGAAGTTATACGGGAATCTATCGAAGCGAAAACAGCAGAAATAGAAGATGTTCAGAATGAAGAAGTAGAAGAAAACTGGACAGAAAATGATAAGAAAGAGTTAATTGAGGAATATACAGAAGAGAATAATTGTTATAAAACAATGGTAGAACGTATCAAATCTGGATACGTTCCAGGATTAGAATTTGAAACTGATTATATAAGGGCTTGCTATTTATTTGGTTGTAAAAGACATAATCACCTTGAATATGAAAAATAAAAAGATTCGACTGTCACAGATGATGGTCGAATCTTTTTATTAATAGAAGAACCTGAACCATCGAGCTCACTTGATGAAGAACTAGCTGAGCCGTCTACGAAATACTATTCTTTATATAAAGCTAGGATGGTGCCAAATACTTTTATTATTAAGGCGAGAAAGTAAAGTGTTTTATAAAAAGCAGCCTATCGTTTCAAATAAATGAAATGATAGGCTGCTTTATTTTTTAAAAAATAAGGTCAGAGGTGTACTTTTTTTATAAAAATGCATTTCATATAAAAAGTGTAATTATTTTTTGGGAGGGGGATTGTTGTGCGTCATCATAGAAATTGCAAAAAATTCGGAGTGGCACTGCCTCTTCCGCTTATAGGAGCAACTGGCCCGACAGGTAATAGTGGTCCAATCGGTCCAACTGGAGGGCATGAAGGTCCTGTTGGCCCTACAGGGGTGACTGGACCGACGGGAGCAACTGGGCCCCAAGGTCCTCAAGGTATCAGGGGGATACAAGGTCCCCGAGGGACAACAGGAGCCCAAGGAATACAAGGAGCTATTGGTGATACAGGAGAGCAAGGTATAACTGGCTCAACTGGTCTCCAAGGTGCTCAAGGATTAATCGGAAACCAAGGTCCAATTGGTGATATTGGAGTACAAGGATTAGAAGGAATACAAGGAGCTACGGGTCCTGTTGGTAGTCAAGGTATACAAGGCACACAAGGAATACAAGGGGAAATAGGTGAGCGGGGACAAACGGGAGCACAAGGAATGCAGGGAGAGAGAGGCGAAACTGGAGTCTCAGGTGTAACTGGCCCCCAAGGTCCTCAAGGTGTTCAAGGAATACAAGGGGAGCAAGGGGCTACTGGTATACAAGGAGAAGACGGCCTCCAAGGGATACAAGGAATTACTGGAGAGGAAGGCCCACAAGGAGCTCAAGGAATACAAGGTGAAGTGGGGCCAACTGGTTCTACTGGAATGCAAGGTGCCCAAGGTATAAGTGGAATAAAGGGGATAACAGGTGCAATAGGTTTACAAGGTCCACAAGGTGCGCAAGGAATACAAGGTATAACGGGAGCAACAGGCTTTCAAGGGATAAAGGGAATAAGAGGTATAACGGGAGCGACGGGTAGTATCGGTATTCAAGGCTTAGAAGGACCACCGGGCGGTCCGATGGGAACAACCGGTCCAATTGGTCCATCTAGTGGAGTGACTGGTCCATCAGGTCCACCCGGTCCACCAGGAGGTCCAACGGGTCCAACGGGAGCGACTGGTTCAATAGGTGTAAGCGGAGGGATAGGTTCAATTGGAGCGCAAGGAGTGCGAGGTATAACCGGTCCAACAGGTCCTCAAGGTGTAAGGGGAGCACAAGGTTCCCAAGGTGTAGTTGGAGCAGTTGGAGTACAAGGGGCACAAGGTCCTCAAGGTAACCCAGGTATAACTGGTCCAATAGGTGCAGAAGGTTCTCAAGGAATACAAGGTCTGCTGGGAGTAACTGGTCCAACTGGTGCAGAAGGTCCTAAAGGTATTCAAGGTGTAATAGGTCCAACTGGTGCACAAGGAATGGTGGGAATACAAGGCGTAGCTGGTCTAGCTGGTGTTACAGGAGCGGAAGGAGCTCAAGGTGCACAAGGAATCCAAGGAGCAACTGGTCCTGCTGGAGCACAAGGTATACAAGGAGTTCAAGGGATACAAGGAGAAACAGGAGCAGCTGGAATACAAGGTCCTCAAGGGGTTCAAGGGATACAAGGGACTACCGGATTGACAGGTACACAAGGTGCCCAAGGTCCTCAAGGAGTGCAAGGAGTAATAGGTCCGACTGGAGCTATTGGTTTGCAAGGTCCTCAAGGATTACAAGGGATAACGGGTCCAACAGGAGCGCAAGGAGTGCAAGGAGTACAAGGAGTGCAAGGAATTATCGGTCCAACAGGTGCACAAGGAATTAGAGGACCACAAGGGAATACAGGGGAAAACGGTATAACTGGCTCACAAGGAGTCCAAGGGGCGCAAGGTAGTCAAGGCCCCCAGGGCCCACAAGGGAATGTTGGAATTACTGGTGCAACGGGTGAAACTGGAGCTACTGGAGCAACCGGGGCAACTGGACCACAAGGTGTGCAAGGAGTGCAAGGGATTACGGGAATACAAGGAATAACGGGAACGACAGGCAATACAGGTGCAACTGGAGTAACTGGAATACAAGGAATACAAGGCGTCCAAGGATTGCAGGGCCCAACTGGATTAATAGGAACGACAGGGATTAGTGGTAGTACAGGGCCAGTTGGAGCGCAAGGTAGTCAGGGGCAAAACGGAGCGGTTGGACCTACAGGTGCAACTGGTAGCGTAGGAGCAATAGGCTTCTCGGGAATAGTAGGAGCGACTGGAGCGACTGGTTTACCTAGTGGGGGCGGTTATTTCTTTTCCACTGCAACGAGTGCAATTGCAGCGAATGCGCTAATACCAATCAATTCTGGTTCTACAATTTTTGGATCAGGAATTAGTTTAACAAGTGCAACAACTGTAACGTTGAGTACGCCGGGAATATATTTAGTAAGTTATTATTTTCAAGGTGATCCAACTAGTGGGAATGAAACGATTTCAGTAAGGCTGACGTTAAACGGAACACAAGTCGCAGGGAGTTTTATTTTTTATGTTACAGCAGGTTTTGTATTGGAACCAGCGATTTCTAATATGATGATAATTCAAGTTACTTCTTCAAATTCCACCTTGTCATTACAAAATGGTCCATTAGCTATTGGGCATGTAACGACATTAGCGGGAGTAATAACAGCTAGCTTAAACATATTACAAATAGTTTGATGCGTTACAAACGGGAGGAGATGCTTGTGAAGAATCAAGATAAGTGTAGTAAGTTTCAAGCACCTATTCCTTTTCCACCGCCAGGTATTACGGGGCCCACTGGACCAACCGGTCCAACCGGTTCTTTAGTTGGACCGACTGGACCACAAGGAATACAAGGCGTACAAGGTCCAATCGGTCCAACTGGTCCTCAAGGAATACAAGGAGTGCAAGGGGTGCAGGGAGAAAATGGTCCAACAGGCCCAACTGGTTTAACTGGACCACAAGGTTCTCAAGGTAATCAAGGACCTATGGGAGAACGAGGGCCACAGGGAATACAAGGTGTTCAAGGAATTCAAGGTGAAAGAGGTCCGACTGGTCCAACTGGTATTCAAGGGATACAAGGAATTCCTGGTCCAATTGGTCCAACTGGTTCAACAGGAATACAAGGCATACAAGGAATACAAGGCATACAAGGAATACAAGGTGAAATCGGTTTAACAGGTCCAACAGGAATACAAGGTATACAAGGAGTGCAAGGAGAAAATGGTCCAACCGGTCCAACTGGAAATACTGGTATACAAGGTGTGCAAGGTAATTTAGGAAGTAGTGGTTTACAAGGTGTAACAGGAATACAAGGAATACAGGGTCCGATTGGTCCAACCGGCCCAACGGGTTCTCAAGGGATTCAAGGGGAACAGGGTCTAATAGGGCCACAAGGAGAAACTGGTGTTCAAGGTTTACAAGGTCCCCAGGGAGAAATGGGGCAGGTAGGTCCAACAGGTTCTCAAGGAATCCAAGGAGTGCAAGGTGAAATCGGTCCAACCGGCCCAACTGGTTTACAAGGTGATCCCGGTCCAACCGGCCTGACAGGAGCAACTGGGATAACTGGTCCGACAGGTTCTGCAACAGGTCCCACAGGAGCAACAGGTCCAACGGGTCCACCGGGAGGCCCAACCGGTCCAACCGGTCCAGCAGGATCACCAGGGGGTCCAACCGGTCCGACTGGAGCAACAGGGGCAACAGGGGCGACCGGAGCAACAGGAGCAACTGGAATCCAAGGAGTGCAAGGAGTACAGGGACCAACAGGAGCAACCGGTTTAACAGGTTTGCAAGGAGTGCAGGGACCAATGGGGGCAACAGGTCCAACGGGTGATCAAGGCATTCAAGGTCCACACGGGATACAAGGAGTAACCGGCCCGGCAGGTCCGCAAGGTCTACAAGGTATACAAGGAACAATCGGCCCAACAGGTCCGACAGGTCCACAAGGAGTGCAAGGGGCACAGGGGCCAATCGGTCCAACCGGCCCTCAAGGGATACAAGGGATACAAGGTGAGCAAGGAGTAAGGGGAGCGACAGGTCCAACTGGTTTACAAGGTCTACAAGGAATCCAAGGTCCGAGTGGCCCAACCGGCCCACAAGGAGTGCAAGGAATCCAAGGTCCGAGTGGCATAACAGGCCCAACCGGTCCACAAGGAATTCAAGGTATTCAGGGACCACAAGGAAGTATAGGTCCAACCGGTCCTCAAGGAATCCAAGGAGTGCAAGGTCCCCAAGGTCCAACCGGCCAGACGGGAGAAACGGGTCCTCAAGGAATTCAGGGAATACAAGGTCCAATTGGTCCAACGGGTCTCCAAGGAATTCAGGGGATACAAGGAGTGCAAGGTCCCCAAGGCCCAACTGGTCCAACCGGCCCTCAAGGTCTACAAGGAATAACCGGTCAGGCCGGCCCAACCGGTCCAACGGGAGCAACCGGCCAGACGGGAGCGACGGGTCCCCAAGGTCCACAAGGAATTCAAGGACCACAAGGAGAAACGGGTCCAACGGGAGCAACCGGCGAGGCGGGAGAAACGGGTCCCCAAGGAATCCAAGGGATCCAAGGTCCACAAGGGATAACCGGTCCAACGGGAGCAACCGGCCAGACGGGAGAAACGGGTCCCCAAGGCCCACAAGGAATCCAAGGTCCACAAGGGATAACAGGGCAGGCGGGAGCAACCGGCCAGACGGGAGCGACTGGTGCAACTGGGCCGACCGGAATACAAGGCATACAAGGAATCACTGGAGCAACAGGGGGAACGGGGGAAACGGGTCCAACAGGTGCCACGGGTCCAACTGGCTTGACAGGAGCAACCGGATCATCTGCTATATCGACAGGTGGCGGATATTTCTTTTCTACATCAACAAGTACAATTGCTGCAAATGCCAACATTCCAATTAATTCAGGGTCCACTGTATATGGCACTGGTGTATCTTTAACTAGTGCTACGACAGTCACAGTAGCGACGCCAGGAATATATTTAGTAAGCTACTATTTTCAAGGGGATGCAAATGGGGGGAATGAGACAGTGTCTGTTAGATTGCTATTAAATGGAACGCAACTAACAGGGAGTTTTATACAAAACGTAACGACATCAACTGTAGTAATCGAACCAGCCATTTCAAATACACTTCTTGTGAATGTAACGAGTGCTAATTCAACATTAATATTACAAAATGGCCCGTTAGGTGTAGGGCATGTGACCACTATAGCAGGTGCAATTACGGCAAGTTTAAATGTAGTGAGAATTTTATAAAGAATATAAAAAACACAAGAAATGTCTTTGTAAGACACACCTTGTGTTTTTTAATATTAAATAAACATTTTCTTTATCTTTTCGGCTGAAAAATATGTTGAAAGAAGTATTTGTGATGTAAGTTATCTACAACTTTATTTGCTTGATATGTGCGATGTTGTTCTAATCGAAGTCTTTGCTCCATCATTTTTATTGCATGATCAGATAAACGTAACATAATACATTCTCCTTTTCTATAAATATAGGTGACTATTTGATATCGATCCCATATTTATAATTAAGGAGGCAAAATGTGTAACATAGGCAAAAAGCACCTTCCTCTCCCATTACGCTTACGAGGTTAGCTGTCGGACTCGGGAAGTGAGAGTTTCCCTACTTAAAAAAGATTCGCCCCAAGTAGCATAGCTACAAAAGTGGTTCCCCCGCTCCAAAAATTGGACTCAGCAAAAGGTTTTATAAAGTAAAAAATAACATAAAGGAACGAACAAGTCAAATTATTTTGTGTTTTCTGTCTTTTTGAGTTGTGTAAGAATCATACCGTCAGGAAGTATTGTATCTGATACTGTAATGAATCCGTGTTTTTTATATAAATTAATAGCAGGGGTATTCGCTTTACCCGTTTGTACAATGTATGTCATTGAAGAAGGGAACATGTTAAATATATAAATTAGGAGTTTCGTTGCGATTCCTTTTTGAAAAGAATCGGGCGATACAACTAACCTGTGGATATCGATTAGTTTTTCTTCTTGTACAAAAGAAATAAAACCGACAAGTTTATTTTCAGAAAAATATCCATAGAATGTTTCAACGCAACTTTGAATATCGTTTACAGTATCATATAAACGAGGTATGGCAGTACTATTTAAGTAGTCCGCTTCAACTTTATAGGCTGGAATTTGAACTTGTAAAATGGATGTTGCTACTTCAAAAGAACAGGAGTTTAACTTAAGAATCATAGAAAATGAAGCCTCCTTTAAATATGGTATATTAATATATTTTCTTTATGGGTGAGTTTGACAATATTTTTCTTTTTTGCATATAATATATGTATCTCCATATGTAAAATAGTAGTAAGTATATTTCTATAGTGAAATATGATTAGCAATGATAAATACATATGTTTGTATTGAATCATACAAACTATAATAGAAATGGAGGACTAAAAATGGGATGGATTATCACATTAATAGTTGGTGCTATTATAGGTGCAATTGCTAGTTCTATAACAGGTAAAAATTTCCAGGTGGTATGTTCGGAAATATTATCGCAGGTTTATTAGGTGCTTCGTTAGGTGGTAGATTATTTGGATCCTTTGGGCCATCATTTGGTGGGATTCATGTCGTGCCAGCATTATTAGGTGCAATCGTGTTAATTCTTATTGTATCATTTGTAGTGAAAGCTGCAAGGAAATAGAGATATAGATTATGATGAAGAGCCCTGAATAAGGGCTTTTCATCATTCGAAGAGGTGGTTTCATTGGAGAAAATAAATATAAGAAAAAGAGATAAGTTAAGAAAGTTTTTTAGAGAACAAAATTATTTGGCGGTATTACTTGGATTTGCGTTATTGTTCATTAATATTTTATTGCTAACAAAAATATCATTTGTTTTTACACCGTTTATCGTATTTTTAAAAACAATTTTCTTCCCAGTACTATTAGCGGGCGTACTATTTTATATTTTGCATCCATTCGTTTCGCTTTTAGAAAAGAAGGGTGTTTCAAGAATTGTATCGATAGCTTCCATATATTTAATCGTACTAGGGTTATTTGTATTTTTAGTTGTAACGGTTATCCCTATTATTAAAGATCAAATTGATGCATTAATTGATAACTTACCGTATTTCGGCCATGAGATTGAACGAGCAGCACGTAGATTTGGGGAAAGTAATTTACTCGGTAAAATTCAGGAGAATTTAAATATTAATGTTGCGAATATGGTAAAAGAATATACAGTTGATTTTACAAAGTCATTATCATCAGTAACTGGGAATGTAACTGGATTTTTGAGTACTGTTACAGAGGTTGTTTTAACATTTGTAATGGTTCCATTTATATTGTTCTATCTTTTAAAAGATGGCGAACAATTGCCGAAGCACTTCTTAAAGTTCATTTCAGAACAAAGACAACCAGCAGCAATGAGAATACTAGATGATATGCACTATGCGATTAGCTCGTATATTAGAGGGCAGATTATCGTGAGCTTGTTTATCGGTATTATGTTATTAATCGGTTACCTTATTATCGGTATTAAATATGCTGTATTACTTGCTATTTTAGCGATGATTGTAAATATCGTTCCGTACGTAGGGCCAATTATCGCTATTACACCAGCGTTAATTATCGCATTTATCGACTCGCCAGCAATGGTGTTAAAAGTAATCATCGTTATGATGGTTGTACAATTAGCAGAAGGTAAGTTTATTTCTCCGCAAGTAATGGGGAAAAAGCTAGATATTCATCCGATTACAATCATATTTATCATTTTAACTGCCGGAAACTTATTCGGGATTATGGGCATTATTTTAGCCATTCCAGGATATGCGATATTGAAAGTGTTAGTTACGCACGGTTATAGATTTGTTAAGTTGAATACATGAAAAAAGAGCTAAAACAGTGGGAACTGTTTTGAAGTGACCCCTAAAAGTTAGACACGGTTATTTCATTAGGCAGCTTGATAA
>NZ_JBMDKC010000126.1:0-13584 GCF_057809515.1 Bacillus sp. FG16 | reverse complement strand
ATTTGTACATGCTTAAACAAGTGAAAATGTACATGATCATCTTGACATTTACAATTTTAAATCTGTATAATGTAACGAAAGGACCAAAGTTTATCTATAAAATAAATAAACTTTGGTCCTTATTATGTTTTTATTCGCGCACGAAATTAAGATGAAATTAGATGTTTTTTGTCTATTCTTTTACTCAATTAGAAAAGAGCGTAAAGTAGTTGAAAGCTATTGATGCTACGCAAGGGGATATTGTTTAAAGTAATCAGAACCTCATCGGTTGTTAAGTTATCACTTTAAATATATAATTAAATTTCATTAAAAAGATACTCTATTCAAAGTCCTTATTGGGTTTTTGAAGTGAAATATATACTATTTGAGGTGTGTGAAATGGGGAAATCTCGAGAGCAGACGATGGAAAATATCTTAAAGGCTGCTAAGAAAAAATTTGGAGAGCGTGGCTACGAAGGTACGAGCATACAAGAAATTGCAAAAGAAGCGAAAGTGAATGTTGCTATGGCCTCTTACTATTTTAATGGGAAAGAAAACCTATATTATGAGGTGTTTAAGAAATATGGTCTTGCTAATGAGCTACCCAATTTTCTTGAGAAGAATCAATTTGATCCTATCAATGCCCTTAGAGAATATTTAACGGTTTTTACTACACATATAAAAGAGAACCCTGAAATTGGATCATTGGCATATGAGGAGATTATTAAGGAAAGTGCACGATTAGAAAAGATTAAACCGTATTTCATAGGTAATTTTGAACAGTTAAAAGAAATATTACAGGAGGGTGAAAAGCAAGGAGTTTTTCATTTCTTCTCCATAAATCATACGATACATTGGATCACTTCTATTGTTTTATTTCCAAAGTTTAAAAAGTTTATTGATTCTTTAGGGCCAAATGAAACGAATGATACAAATCATGAATGGATGCCAGAAGACTTAGTGAACAGGATTGTTACTGCATTAACAGATAAACCTAACGTGTAAATTATTCAGTGTATATGAATTCTATTATTACTATTTAAAGCCTAATTTCTCAATGTATTGTAGAGAAATTAGGCTTTTTTCAACACGTCATTAAAGTATTTATAATTCAATGACTCAATTTGCTGATTATATTTTCAAATATTCGTTTTGAGCTACATAGATATAGTTTTTGTTGCAACTGTTTGTTGAAATGCTTTATCATGCTCAACAATAACCATTGTGGGATTAAATTGTTGAATAAGCTCTTCGATTTGCATACGGGAATAGATATCTATAAAATTTAGTGGTTCATCCCATATATATATATGAGCTTTTTCACATAAGCTTTTAGCGATAAGCAGTTTTTTCTTTTGTCCACCAGAATAATGAGATATATCTTTCTCAAATTGAATTCGGTCAAAGTCCATCTTACGTAGGATGGATTTAAATAAGGTCTCATCAATCTTGTGCTGTTCAATAAAGTCTGATAGCGATCCCCTTAAATGAGAAGTATCTTGTTGGACATAGGAAATGATGAGTCCTGTACCTAAAATAACTAAGCCTGTATGCTGTATCGGATGTCCTAGAATTAGTTTTAGGATACTACTTTTTCCGCTCCCATTCGTTCCATCAAGTACAATTCGGTCACCTTGTTCAACTATGAAGCTAATCGAATCATTCACAATTTGGTTATCGTACTTAACGGACACATCAACCAAAGTAATCAATTCATTTGATTTAAATTGTAATTGTTCCAATTTTAAGGACTCAGTTTTCTCCACATTTTTTAGTAATTTTGACTTTTCTTCAATAGCTTTTTGTTGTCTTGATTCAAGGTTTTTTGCTCTTTTCATCATCTTGGCTGCTTTATGACCTACAAACCCCTTATCCAACTTAGAGCCTGAATTCCTCGTTCCATTTTTTGAAGCTTCCACATCATGAGACCAACTTGCTGAACGCTTGGAAGACTGTTTTAATCTCCCTATGTCTTTTTGTAGACGCTCATTTGTAGCCTCTTCGTGCTCTTGCTGTCTATCAAAATTTAACTTCCAAGAAGAATAGTTACCACTCTGAACTTCAATATTTGCTCTATTTATAGATAGGATATGGTCAACGCACCCATCTAAAAAGATTCTGTCATGTGAAATTAAAATAAATCCTTTTTTCTTCCTTAGATAATCAGAGACTATCTTTCGTGCATCAGTATCTAAATGATTTGTTGGTTCATCAATTAATAGGAATTGGCCCTCATTTAAAAACAGTGCAGCAAGCAACACCTTTGTTTGTTCCCCATTTGATAATGTTTTAAATGGTCTGTATATGACCTCAGCATCAACATTTAAATAGGATATCTCACGCAGAAATTCCCAATCTTCTGCTTGGGGACAAATTTCTTCAAGGATTTCATGAGTGAATTTGTTCTTATCTGCAACAGAGTAGGGGAAGTAATTGAATTCTACCGAAGCAAGGATTTTCCCACCATACTCATAATTCCCTAACAATAAATTAAAGAATGTCGTTTTACCTCGTCCGTTTCTACCGATAAATCCTAGCTTCCAATCCGTATCTATTTGGAAGTTTACACTTTCAAAAATATTATCAAAGCTACCTGGGTATGAAAAAGTTAAATCTTGGACTTTTATCATTGACATAATAATTCCTCCTTTATATATCGAAACGTTTCGTATAAAGTCGGAACATCCATCCATTTTTTAATTGCTCTATATAAGTTTGATGGATATTAACGACTTATATAGAGCATTACATGTGTAACAATAGTGTCTGAAGTACTCATTTTTCTCGCTCCTTTATTTGTTAGGTACATTTAACAATTAATAAGTTCCAACTAACATAAACGGGAATAAAAAAATCCCCCAATTGTAATCGGAAGGATTAGTCTTTCGTCTATACTTAATAAGTACTTATTAATCATTTGAATCATGACAAATAAAGTATGAACTGAATTTTAAAAATGGATAGACTAACCCTATATTTTGTAGTTTGAAGTTATAAAATTCAACTTAAAATATAAATTAGTTAATCATTATTCATCCATCATTCCTTTCATAATTCTATTTTTAGAGTAACATTCTTTTTAGAGAGATGCAATATCAGCTTCACCTAATCCTAGATTATTTATAATTCTTTGAGTAAGGAGGAAAGATGAAATTGACATCAATCTAAGTTGTAACTATAATTGTTACAGTTAGTTTCGAAAACTAATTCGAATTTCTATGTTAAAGATAGTATATTTTCATTCCTTTTTAAGTGTGACAGTTAGCAACTAACTATAATTCAATAGAGGATTAGATTTTATCTCATATTTAAAGAGTAGATAAGTTGTACAATCCAAATTTACGATGCACAAATACTTGAAAAACTACATTTTTTAACTGATCCTTTTTGGAATCCTCAGTATTGGAAATTGTAAAAATCTACAAAAAGTTAATAAGACTGTTGTATGTAGAAAAAAATCTTTTAAAAAGGTCATAATATGGATAATAGGTAGCACACATTTTAATTAGTAGGAGTTGTGCCACTATCAAGACATTTCTTAATAAAAGTATAGAAAAAACTCAAGAAGGTGAGTCCATTGCGTAAACATGCATATGTGCAATTTTATGTATTGATATTGGCTTTAATAGCTTATATAAGCTTTTGCTGTATATTTTTATTTGTTCTTCCGAATCATTATTTCGTATCAGATTTTAATATCCGGCTATCATCTTTAGTTGTTGAAACTACTGTATTTATTTCATTACTGTATTCTATATTATCCAGAAAAATTAAGTTAGGAGTATTCTGGATTTGCATAATTATTGCGATAGGGTGTTTCCTGATAGGAAATTTCATATCTGCTTTTCAAGTACTTAATGTAGAATTACCAATACAAAATTTTAGTATCTCTGATGTATTTTTGTTGTTTTTCTTATTTTTCTTTCTCTTTGCGTTTTTTTATAAAATTATGATGGAATGTAACAAATGGGAGAAAGCGTATTTACTTTGTGATTTATGCATTGTTGTTACTGCTATTTTTACATTAGAGTGGTACCTATTTAATAAACCTTCTGCAAATATCTTATTCTTTTCAATTGGAGATGTTTTTCTTTCATTTATTTTTCCGATTATAGATTTATTGCTTCTATTACTTGGAGTTACACTAATCTTTCGACCTGCTATTTTCAATGCAAAAAGTAAATTGTTTATTTTTATCCTAGTATTAACTGGATTGGCTATTACGGACTACTTATATTTTTACTTACAAGATGATTTGTCAGATCGTTCAGTTATATTATTAAGGTGTTTGTATAGAGTTTTCCTATTATTTATCGCTATTGCTGCTACAATTCCAAAGAATACTTCTTCTAAAAGAAATTATTTTATTGTCAATCCAACATTTGGAGAGAAACTTCTTGTCATATTTCCTTATCTTGCAGTTGCAGTCTTAATTGGCTTTACTTTGAAAGAACAAACTTCTTCAGCTACATTGATTACGGGAAATTGTATTGCTTTTGTATTTGTACTGATTCGTCATACAATTGTACGAATGCAAAACAAGGATTTAACCGAGGCCTTAAAAGTGTTTAATAATCAATTAGAACAAACAGTAACTCAAAGAACACGGGATTTAATAAACAAATCTAATGATTTGGTAAAAAATCAAGAGAGATTTAAGTCTTTATATGAGTATCATCCAGATCCTATTTTAACGATTGATTCAAATGGTATCGTATTAAATATAAACCAGGCTGGAAGTATGTTATTAGGAAAAGAAAGTGCTGCATTAATAGGGAAAGAGTGCTTCTCTATTTTTTTAGATGAAGATAAATCTGAATTGGAATCGGCTATAAAGAAAGGGAAACGATGTAGTTCATCTTCGTTACAGTTACGTGTGAAAAATAACAATGAGAAGGATATCCTCTTTTGGTATGTCACTATAGTTCCTATTATGATAGAAGGACAAACCTTTGGGAGTTATGTAATGGTAAAAGACATAACGAGGATGAAACAACAACAGGATGAGATAAATTATCTTGCATTCCATGATACGGTGACGGAGATTGGAAATCGTATATTCTTCCAACAAGAATTAGATAGATCCATTAAGCGTGCACAAAAAACACAGGATAAGTTCGGGCTCCTGTATATTGATTTAAATCGCTTTAAGACCATTAATGATACATTGGGTCATTCGATTGGTGACAGAGTTTTAAAAGAAGTTGCCAAACGTTTTAGGACATGTCTGTCACCGACTATTCCTCTAGCAAGAATAGGTGGAGATGAGTTTGCAATCATTGTCCATAACCAAACAGAGCAACAGCTATTGGATTTGTGTAAAACTCTATTTCGTATAACTGAAGAACCATTTGTAGTAAATCAGCATAGTTTTTACTTATCTCTTAGTATAGGAATAGCAGTGTATCCATTTGGAGGAATAAATACTACTACACTTTTACAACACGCTGATATCGCTATGTATAGCGCAAAGGAAAAAGGTAACAATGCTGTTTGTATGTATGACGAGACATTATCACAAAAAGTAACTCGTCGATTACGATTAGAACAGGATTTACCAAATGCAATTGAAAATAATGAGTTGTTTTTATTGTATCAACCACAAATTGATAGTAAGGCAGGTAAGGTTATTGGTGCAGAGGCTTTAATACGCTGGCAACATCCAGAGCTTGGGCTGATTTCTCCTTTTGAGTTTATACCTATCGCAGAAGAAACGGCGCAGATTATTTCAATTGGGAAGTGGACGTTACAGAAAGCGTGTCGACAACTGAAAGAATGGTATTCTGCGGGCTATTCAAATCTAAAGATGGGGATAAATTTATCAGCTATAGAGTTTGAACAGAAAGATTTTGTTCAAACAATGATATCTACCATAGAAGAGATAGGAGTACCTGCTAATTCAATTGATTTGGAATTAACAGAGCGAATAGCAATGGTAGATGAAAAAGAAACCTTATCGAAGTTAAAAGTATTAAAATCATATGGTGTACATTTATCAATTGACGATTTTGGTACAGGTTATTCTTCACTAGCGTATTTGCCTCTTTATCCAATTGATACTTTGAAAATTCCAAAAGAATTTGTTAATAGGATCGGAACTTTTACTGATGGAGATGAAATTATACAAACCATTATTTCACTTGCTCATACTTTAAACATGAAAGTGATAGCAGAAGGGGTAGAAACGAAAGAACAATTAACAGTGTTGCAACGTAATGCATGTTATCTAATTCAAGGCTATTACTACAGTAAACCTGTAAATGAAGATGAATTTATCGATTTTTTAAGTACAATGCAAAATGAATAAGTGAAAAATCAGTATCTGTATAAAGTAAAGTGAAAAGACGTTCTATCCATATGGATTTGAACGTCTTTCTTATGTTTATTTTCAGTAGTTGTGCAGCAAGGTTTCAGCCTTTGAAAGTAAAATAAGTATCTATATTCCTGGTATTTTGGGCTAATGGGATATGAGGTGAAAATTGCTTCTTGTGAAAACGCATTAGGGACAGCTTGTATATTCTTAAAGCAATTTGAAAAAGGATTAGCAGTTTGTATGGAATTAGGAAATGAAGAGTATGTATATCATTTCAATATTTTACGTTCTCTTAATGAAGATGAAGCAATTAAACTCTTAGAAGAAGTGAAAAAAGTATTTCTTACTTCGAAAAGCAAGGTTTATGGGATTTCGTAGAAGAATATGCAGATCTAAAAAAGGAAGAAATTATACAATAATCACATGCTATCATTTTTAATAGCTAATTAACAAAGGGACTCCAATTATGGAGTCCCTTTGTTAATGGGGTAATGCTCTGGTTTATCTAATTATAACAATATTTGTAAAAAGTGTAAAGGGGTCCTAGTTTGGAGGGAGAATTATTTAATCTTTTTTATTTAATAAAAGGGATAATATTTAGTTATCTGCGCTTCTTAATTATGTTTTCTATCACAATTTGAAGTGAATTTCATTTAATCTTATTTATTTTATAGGAATTATAAGGTATACTAAAAATAGGTGCAAAATGTACCATTTGAAAAAGAGTGAATTGCAAAAAGGAATCCGTAAAGGATTCCTTTTTTGTTTCTTTGAAAATGAAGTAATGTTCTAATTATCTCTTTCATTTTTATGAATGCGCTGCGATCTTATAAACTAAAAAGGAGTTTTTGGGAAATTGCCATATTCCTGTAACAAAACAAAGGTATGTTATGTGTGTTAAATATAAAGAGAAAGAAGGAAAAGTTTTGAAAAAAATTTTGCCAATTGTTGCGTTATTAGGCATGATGAGTTTTGGAGTACAGGAAATGAATGTAAGAGCTGATACATACCACAAGGGCGATTCAAAAATTAGTTTTTGGGATTCGAAAAGAAAGGGTACTAATTTCATGAATAGTACGTCATTACCTGAAAACTATAAAAGTGCAAAAGAAGCTAATATTGAATATGTACGTTTAGCACCTGATAAATGGGCAAAAGATAAAGATTTTCTATTTGAGGATAAACCAGATACTTCTGGAAAGGATTTTCTGATAGGTAATGCAGATAACTATCAGGGATTAGTAAAGGAGGATTTCGAAAAATTAAAGGCGGATTTAGATGCCGCACAATCACAAGGAATGAAAGTTGTTCTTACAATGTTATCCTTACCTGGTGATCGATGGCGCCAATTTAATAATAACAAGAATGACGACAGAATATGGGAAGAAGAGAAGTATCAAGAACAAGCAAGTCAATTTTGGAAGGATCTTGCTTTGGAATTAAAAGATCACCCCGCGGTGGTTGGTTATAATATTATAAATGAACCACATCCAGAAACAGCTAAAAATAATAGATATAATGATTTTTGGACGGAAGATTATGAGAAATGGTATGCAAAAGTGAAGGGAACGACAGCGGATTTAAACAGATTTTATCAAAAAGTAATCAATTCCATTCGTGAAGTAGACCAAGAAACACCGATTATTTTAGATTCAGGTTTATATGCTACTCCATGGGCCTTTAAATATTTAAAACCAGTAAATGATAAAAAAACCCTATATGCATTTCATATGTATGAACCATATGAATTAACGAGTCAAGGTGAAAAACAAAATAAGGAGTATCAATATCCAGGATTAGTAAAAGTAGGAGATTTAGAGAAACCTGTAATGTGGAATAAGCAGGGATTAGAGCAATTTTTGAAGCCAATCCAACAATGGTCTAAGAAAAATCATGTATCATCTAATCGAATTATTGCAGAGGAGTTTGGAATTAACCGTACTGTTCCAGGAGCTACCCAATACATGCAAGATCTTATTTCTATCTTCAACCAAAAAGGTTGGCATAAATCATTCTATGCATTTCGTGAAGACACATGGACAGGGATGGATTATGAATTGGGAACAGGAAAAATAAAATGGGATGAAGAGGGTAAACCAATGCGTCAAGATAATTCACTCTGGGAAGTAATAAAAAAAGATTTACAAGTACATAAATAGTTTAGAATATTTGTCCTAAGGACTAAATGTAAGCATCTAATTCAAATGGAATTAGATGCTTTTTTTTCAAAAAAGGTGGAGGCTTAAACAAATGTGGTTGCAATTGTATTAACCTTTAAAGTGAAAAAAGTTTTATGAATTTTTTTGTGAGATCCGAACCCTTAAATGCTGAAAATTATTTACTTATTTCTCCAATTGGGTGTATTTCTCCAATTAGATGGAAGTTTAGAATACAGAATCAAAACATAATAGGCTGTTATCGATGAGTTTATCGTAAAGTTGTTATTTAATGTGTCATCAAATAACATTTATATACAATAATAAATAAAGAAAAGGAGATATTTATGAAAAAATATAGAGTAATAGACACAACTTAAATAGTATGAATAGTTTTGATTGTAAAAACATGAAGAAGAAAACAAAAAATCCTTAAGAGTACTAAGGAAAAATGAGGGAGATAATATGGGGAATAATTCAAAATATAAAACTAGAAAAATACTTGCAGCTACTGCTACAGTAACTATGCTTGCGACTGGAATGATTTCTTCATCAGATGTCTTTGCAGAGCAAAAGGAGCAGCAAAAAAATTTATCGACATCACTGCAAAGTGAAAAGTCAGTTAAATCAGAAAATAGAACATTTACAGTCCCAGGAAAAGGGGATGTTGAGGTATTAAAACAACAGGAAAGAAAAAGTATGGCATTTAGTCCGTACGAACCAACTGGTTTATATGCAAAGCCAAATGAACAAATAACGATTAATGTAGAAGGTAATCAAGATATTCAGGTATATATTGGAACGTATTCGTATGATGCTTCTTGGAGAGAAGATTCTAAGATAAAATCATTTACATTAAAACCTGGTATAAACACAATCCAATCTCCAAATGGGGGGATGATTTATTTTTATAATAAACAACAAGGAGATAGCATTCGAACAACAATTACAACAGGTGGAACGACTACGCCTTTCTTTGAACTAGGAAAGCATACGAAACAAGATTTAATAAACATGCTGGACCAGTATCCTAATGCACATGCAGTGGAGTTAAAAGGAGAACGTGTATTAATTACGGCCAGCCCTGCACGTGTTAAGAAATATTTGTTGGGTTCTAATACAGATCCTGTACAACTCTTAAAAAAGATGGATGAAGCTACTCGAATTCAAGACAAAGTAGCTGGATTATCTGAAGAACAAGTAGATAAACATTATGTTCATTACGTAGAAGAAAATCATTCTCCTGATTATTATATGTATGCAACTTCTTATCGAACAGCATATGTAGGAGATGCAATCCAATACGTGTTAGATATTAATAAATTTATAACAGATGGCTGGGGCCCTTGGCATGAGGCAGGACATTTGAGACAACAATCGCCCTGGAAGTTTTATAATATGACAGAAGTACAAAATAATATATACAGCCTTTCTGTAGAAAAAGCATTTAATCAACCATCCAACTTAGAGAAAAGTGGAATTTATCCAAAAGCATTTCAATATCTAGAGCAAGTGAATAAAAATTATGATGAAATTAGCGATGTTTTTGTAAAGCTTGTTATGCTTTGGCAACTACAGTTAGCGTATGGTGAGGATTTCTATCCTAAATTGCATCAATTGTATAGAGACATGCCTTCAAGTGAACTTCCACAAACTGATGAAAATAAAAAACAATTATTTATGATTTCAGCATCAAAAGTAGCCAAACAAAATTTGATTCCTTTCTTTGAGAAGTGGGGATTACGTCCAAATAACGATACCATTCAAAAAGTAGCTGTATTAGGATATCCAATTTTAACAGCAGAGATTTGGAAGGGTACGGATTCTAATCCAATTAAACCAGATATGCCTAATGTAAATAATATATTAGAAGGAAACCAGTTTGCATGGTCGCTGAAAGGGATTGGAGATTTTGAATTCGCAAAAATAAATTTAAATAAATCAACAGAAGAAATGCAAATTGATCTAAAAGCAGGTGTACCACATAACTACTTTAATAGTACATATGCAAGTATTAAAGTGCAAAACACATCAGGTAAAGTAGTATATAACAAGGAGTTTTATGGGAATAAACAGCAAAATGCTGGAACACAAAAAGTTTCAGTAAAGACCGGCGATTTTATTGAGCTTACACATTTAGAAGGCGGAGAGAGGGCAACATTAATAAATTTAGATAATAATAAACGTGAAAGTCTTGATAAAAAAGTAATGTATGAAGTTACAAAGGATGGCCTGAAAAAAGTAAATCAAATTGTTAATCCGAAACCAGATACAGAAGCTCCCACACAGCCACAAGGATTATATGCAAACAATCTTACTTCTAACAGTGTAGAGCTAAAATGGAATCCTTCTACAGATAATATAGGTGTAAAAGAATATCAGGTATTACGTGATGGACAATTGATTCAAACCGTACAAGGAACGACATTTGTTGATCAAAACTTAACAGCTAATAAGGAATATAAATATGCAGTGAAGGCTGTAGATGCAGCTGGAAATACATCAATTCAAAGTGAAATTCTTCCGGTAAAAACCAAAGATCAAAATATATCTTATGAAAAATGGGATCCAAAGAAGGCATATACAAAGGGCGATAAAGTAGAACATCAAGGGACAGTGTATGAAGCGGTTCAAAATCATCAAGGAAATGGTGACCCGAATTGGATATTTGCGTTATCTTTATGGAAACCACTTACAATCAAATAACATGTAAGAATCAGATGTGAAGATAGAACAACATAAAATTGGGGCAGTATTTTAAAGATTTACTGGATGTTGTTTGAATTTTGATAGATTTCTCTACTAAGTTATTATTCAATAATAAAAATTAGAAAAGGATGTAGATTAGTGATTAGTCAGAAAACGAAGAAAAGATTTAATAAAGTTATTATAATGACCGCAGCATGTAGCATGTTTTCTATGTTTGGAACGTCTATTTCGCACACTAAAGCTGCAACACATTCAGCTGCTCCAGCAGTTTATGTGAGTCCCCAAAATATACCTGCCTCAGATATTATTAGTATAGACTGGTCACCAGTTCAGACTCCACCTTATACGTACTGGGCTGTACACAACTGGAATGCAGGTGGTGAAGCTGGAGGATATGCTGGTTTTCAACAACAAAGTGGGTTTGATGAAAATGGAAAACGTACTTTACATTTTGCCTTATGGGATCCAATTTCCTCTAAAGAAGCAATAAAGGCCGAATACTTATCTCCGAATTCGCAAGCTGGACCCTTTGGAGGAGAAGGAACAGGAATGAAGGTTCAAACAACTTATGGTTGGAAAGACTACAATTGGTACACAATGACAATGCGTTCATGGCAAGAAAATGGTCATACTAAATTTGGACAATGGATGAAAGATGTAACAAAGAATAAATGGCATCAAATTGCAATTATGGACTTTCCGGTTGCTAATGTTGCATTTAATCATGGATTAGGAATGTTTCAAGAAGACTGGGCTGATAGTGGACAGAATGTTCGAGAAGCGCGCCTAAAAAATGGTTATAGCCGAAAATTAGTTGATAAACAATGGAGTTCTTGGAATAATCAAAGTATTTCTGGGACGCATGATAATACTTATCAATATGATGGAGGATCTACTTCAGAATATGTATGGGTCAAAGCAGGAGGTAATACGCAGTCTACTATTGGGTCAGGAAAAATATTCACGCTAAATCAACCTACTCAACCTGAAATAGGAAAACTAGATTTTGATATCCAATCTATATATTATGAAAATGAAAAATTAAATGTATCTTGGAAACTAAAAGAAAATAGTACACCGCAATTTAAGGGGAAAATTGAAATTTATAACAATGAAAATATGACGGGCCAACCTATTAACGTAATTAATGATATTAAATCCTATCAAAATGTAATCAGTCAATCTATATCATTACCAACAAATGCTTATGCAAAGATTGTATTAACGGATATATTTGATCAAACTGTTGAGAAAAAGGTACAAATCAAAAATGAGTCTCCAAACATTTTTGAAGGTAATGAATTTGCATGGTCGCTGAAAGGGATTGGAGATTTTGAATTTGCGAAAGTAAATTTAAATAAATCAACAGAAGAAATGCAAATTGATCTAAAAGCAGGTGTACCACATGACTACTTTGATAGTACATATGCAAGTATTAAAGTGCAAAACACATCAGGTAAAGTGGTCTATAACAAAGAGATTTATGGAAACAAGCAGCAAAATGCTGAATCGCAAAAAGTTCCAGTCAAAGTAGGCGATTATATAGAGTTAACACATCTAGAAGGTGTACATAGAGCTACTCTTACAAATGTAGATAATAGTAAACAAGAGAGCTTTGGAAAAAAAGCCATATACGAAGTTACAAAGGAAGGCCTGAAGAAAGTAGAAAAAATGCCAGAAGCAACAATTTTAGAAGGAAACAAGTTTGCATGGTCATTAAAAGGATATAGTGATAGAGAAATTGCAAAAGTAGATTATGATAAAACGGTAGAAGAGATGAAGGTAAAACTAGAAGCAGGTGTACCACATTCCTATTTTGCTAGTACGTATGCGAGTATTAAGGTCCAGAATTCTTCTGGTAACGTTCTGTACAATAAGGAGATCGTGGGAAATAAACAACAAAATGCTGAAAGCCAAACTGTGCCCGTCAAGGTAGGGGATTACATTGAATTTACCCATATAGAAGGAGAAGCAACAAAGGAAAAAACGCGAGCAATTTTAATTAACCTTGAAAATAACAAAAATGAAACCATTGGAAAAACAGCAAGATATCAAGTTACAAAAGAAGGCTTGAAGAAAGTAGAAAAAATGCCAGAAACAACGGTTTTAGATGGAAATCATTTTGGGTGGTCATTAAAAGGATATAGTGATAGAGAAATCGCAAAAGTAGATTATAATAAGACAACAGAGAAAATGCAGGTGAATTTAGAAGCGGGCGTACCACATTCTTACTTTAATAATACGTATGCAAGTATTACAGTAAAGAATTCAACCGGTAGTATTTTGTACAATAAGGGAATAGTGGGAAATAGACAGCAAACTGCTGAAAGCCAAACCGTGCCCGTAAAAGTGGGAGATTACATTGAGTTTACCCATATATATAAGTTACGTTTAATATTTTAACAATTGTTCAGTTCCTAACCTTTG